>CAZJNG010000202.1:0-5314 GCA_964547265.1 uncultured Candidatus Cloacimonadota bacterium
AAAAAATTTAGATTATCAGTTTTTGAAAAGTTCTGAATGGATATACCAAAAAGTGAATACTTCGATTGAATCGGGTAAAACTCTAGCTGTTTGCGGAAAAACAGGTTCAGGAAAAACTACCTTGATAGACCTGCTTAGCAGGGTTTATAATCCGCCAAAAAATACTATATATATAGATGAGCATGAACTTTATACCATTCCTATAGAAGTTTTAAGACAAAACTTAATAATGGTGCCTCAGGATATTTTCTTGTTTTCTGATACAGTTGCTAATAATATTGCCTTAGGTAAACCTTCTGCTTCTCTTGAAGAGATAGAACATGCAGCTAAAGTCGCTGCTGTATATGATGATATAATTGAATTTAAGAATGGTTTTAATACAATTGTCGGAGAAAGAGGTGTTACTGTTTCCGGTGGGCAAAAACAAAGAATTGCGATCGCTAGAGCAGTTTTAACAAATCCAAAAATCCTTATTCTTGACGATGCGCTATCTGCAGTTGATACAAAAACTGAAAAAGAAATTCTAAAGAATCTACTACTCTTAAGAAAAGGAAAAACAAACATAATAATCGCTCATAGAATTTCTGCCATTAGTCACGCAGATCATATTATAGTCCTTGATAAAGGCACTATTGCTGAACAAGGAAATCATAACGAACTACTGCAATTAAACGGATTGTATCACGAATTATATGAGAAACAAAAAATCGAAGAGAAAATTGGAGAGATAAAATGAGTGAAAATTTTGAAATGCAAACAGATGAAATACTTGGTAAAATCTATGATGGCAGATTGTTTGCTAAATTAATCAAGTATATCAAACCCTATTTTAAATTAATCCTATTTGCTTTTTGCTTACTCCTGTTAAATACCGGTGCTGAGCTGGTTTTACCCTTGCTTACTAAACATGCTGTAGATAAACACATTATCCCTGATCAGAAAATATTAAGTCTAAATGCTAATGATTTTCAAGAATTTATAACAAAAACTGATATTGAGAAATTCGAATATATTAATGATAAAGAAAACTATCATATTATCTTAACCAGTAAAAATCAAGGTTATATTAATAAAGATTTAATGATTTCCTATAAAGAAGATAATAGATTTTCTGAAGAAAAAACTGTTATTATAAAAGTAAACCAAGAAAATGAGCAAATTATAAATAGCTTATATAATGACCAACTGCATAGTATTAAGGTAATTGTTGATGATAATCAAGGTGCAAGATTTGCAATTATTCCACTTTCAGTTCTATATAAATTACCTGTTAGTGATATTACAGTTCTACGCAATAAATCTATCCAAACATTAAAAGTTATAGGTTTGTTATTTATAACGATAGTACTTATAAAGTTTATCTTACAATTTGCTCAAATGATACTTACAAATATTGCTTCTCAAAAAGCAATGCACGATCTTCGCTCTGATTTATTTAGTCACCTGGAGAAAATGCCTACTAGTTTTTTTGATAAAAATCCGGTAGGAAGACTGGTTACTAGAGTAACTAATGATATTCGGTCTATTGATGAAATGATAGCAAACGGGGCTATAAATATTCTTCAAGACCTTTTTATAGTTATTGCAATTATGATTATCATGCTGGTTTTAAACTGGAAACTAGCTTTAGTTAGTTTTATAGTATTGCCTTTAGTTGCTTTCACTATGGTAATCTTTAAAAAGAAAACCAGAAATTCTTATAGAGAGATGAGGAAGTTTTTGGCTCAGGTTAATGCTACTTTAGCAGAACATATCTCCGGAGTTAAAATCATTCAACTTTTTAGTCAACACAAACACAAAAGAGAACAGTTTAATGATTCAAATGATAGTTATTTCAAAGCTTCTATGAAACAATTAAAACTATTTGCAATATTCAGACCTCTGATTGGAGTTTCTCGACATGTTGCAACAGCAATAATTCTTTGGTATGCCGGAGGGCAGATACTTGGTAATTTCATCACTATCGGTTTGTTTATGGCTTTTATATCTTACATGGAGAAGCTCTTTGAACCAATTAATAATTTCTCTGAAAAATTTAATATACTACAAGCAGCTATGGCAGGTGCTGAAAGAATCTTTGACCTAAAAGAAAAACCTCAAGCTGATTATCATGCAAATTTACCTGAAGTAATCAAAATTAACTCTAATTTAAAGACTCTAAATGATGAGACTCCATTAATTGAATTTAAAAATGTCTGGCTGAGCTACCAAGAAAACCCAAATGATACTTCTTATGTTTTGAAGAATATTTCTTTTAAAGTTAAACCCGGAGAAAAGATAGCTCTCGTTGGTCATACCGGTTCCGGGAAGACTTCAATAGTTAATCTCTTATTGAATATGTATCCGATTCAAAAAGGAGAAATACTTGTTGATAATAAAAATATAAATGAGTACAGGCTGAAAGATTTAAGAAATAATATTGGTATGGTTCAACAGGATGTCTTTTTGTTTTCGGGTACTATAAAAGATAACATCGTTTTAAATAATAACAAGATAACAGATGAAGAAGTAGAAAAGATAACTGATTATGTTAATGTCTCAAAATTTATTAACTCTCTGCCTGGAAAACTTTATGAAGAAGTACAAGAACGCGGAGCTACTTTCTCTGTAGGACAAAGACAATTAATCGCCTTCGCCAGAGTTTTAGCCTATGACCCTGAAATATTTATCCTTGATGAAGCAACCTCAAATATTGATACTGAAACTGAAATACTCATACAAGATGCCCTGTTTAAGATAATGGAAAACCGAACCTCCATTATTATCGCTCATAGATTATCCACAATCCAACATGTTGACAGGATTATCGTACTACATAAAGGTGAAATTGTCGAAGAAGGAACACATCAGGAACTTCTCAAAAAAGATGGTGTAAATCAGCCGGAAGGCTTGTATTATTACCTCTATAAATTACAATATTCTTAAGAAATTAAAAAACAGGGCTTGATTTTAAGTCATTAAATCAAGACTTTTTTAGAAATCAAGTCCTGTTTCTTTTGTATAATTTTTAATTTGCTAATTTTAGTATTTGGATTAATTTTTAAGTATATCATAAGGAGGTTGCATGGTGTACTTGAAAATTGTAGTCATATTGCTTGTTTTTATGTTTACCGGATGTACAACAGTAAAATTAAGTAAGCTGGAAACTGTTAGCAAAGTTGATATTGAAAGATTTATGGGTAAGTGGTTCGTAATTGGTTTAATACCAACTTTCATTGAAAAGAATGCCGTCAATGGAATTGAACATTATGAATTAAAAGATAATAACAAGATTGCTATTACATATACATTTAATCAACATTCAGCGGATGGCAAATTAAAAACAATGAAACCCAAGGGCCGGGTTTATGATTTAGATACATATGCTGAATGGAGGGTCAGATTTTTTCATCTTTTTACTTCTCCATATCTGATTATTGATTTGGATGATGATTATACCTATACTGTAATTGGTGTACCAAACAGAAAATATGTTTGGATAATGAGTAGAGATTATGTTTTTGATGATAACTTGTACAATAAAATACTTGACACATTAGCAGAAAGAGGTTATGATATAAGTAAGATAAAAAAGATGTCTCAGGAGTGGTAATTATATGAAGTTGCAAACTATAAACGGTCTGACTTTTTATCAGGCTTTCATGGCTGGTGGTATGGCAATCATCAGTAATAAAGAGCATTTAAACAAAATAAATGTCTTTCCTGTAGCTGATGCCGACACCGGTAGTAATCTAGCTTATACAGTTCAATCAATTATTGATAAATCAGGTAGTTCAAAGTCTTTAAAAGAAACATTAAGTATAATTGCAGATAATGCGTTAACTTACGCCAGAGGAAATTCGGGAATTATATTTTCGCAGTATTTGCTGGGCTTAAGCAAAGAGTTGAGTGAAGATCATGAAATAACGGTGGATAAGTTTGCTTTGTCTGCTAAAAATGCGGTCAGGTATTTATATGATTGTATTTCTGAGCCTGTTGAGGGTACAATGTTGACCGTTATAAAAGATTGGGCTACTGCTTTGATAAATCATAGTAATCGTTCCAATGATTATTTTGTGGTTTTAAATCTTGCTTTTAAGGATGCTATGACTTCATTAAATAATACTCCTAAGTTGTTAAAGGAATTGGCTGACCACAAAGTTCTGGATGCAGGAGCTCAGGGATTTGTAAATTTTTTAGAAGGAATTTTAGATTACATCTTCAATGGTTGTCATGTCAAAGAACAAGTGAGTAATATTGAAAAAGTTCAAAAAAATATTAGTCATTTCAGTAGTGAGCCTGAGTATAGGTTTTGTTGCGAAGCTATACTTAGTAACATATCAATAGACATTGATGTCTTAAAAGCTAAATTAAAACCACAAGGGGAATCTTTAATTTTAGCCGGAGATAAAGATAAACTCCATTTGCACATTCATCATAATGAACCTGAAGAGTTGTTTAATTACCTTGAAAAATTTATGCTAATTAGTCATGTTAAGGTTGATGATATGTTGACACAGTATGAAATATCTAATAATAAAAAATTTGATATTGGGATTGTTACTGATTCCGCATGTGATCTACCTGAAGAATTAATCCAAAAGTATCAAATTTACAGAATTCCTTTTGGAATAAATTTTGCCGATAATTTCTATCTTGATAAAGTAACAATGACCTCTGATAATTTTTATAAAAGATTGAAAACAGATAAAAATCATCCAAAGAGCTCTCAACCTTCTCCTAAGATAATTGATATAGCTTATGAATTCATGCAGAGTCATTTTAAGAATGTCTTTTCTGTGCATATTTCAAAAGAGCTATCAGGTATTTATAATATGTGTTTAACCGGTTCAAAAAATTATTCAAATATTTCACCAGTTAATAGTAAACATCTATCAGTTTCACTCGGATTACTAGTATATAAAATTGCTTCTGCAATCGAATCAGGTATTGAGTTTGAGCAAATAAAAGAATCAATCCCGGAATGGATAACAAAAACTTTTATTCTCACAGATATAAATACTCTTAAATATCTGGTAAAAGGCGGTAGAATAAGTCCAATTAAAGGTGTTTTAGCAAAGATTTTAAATCTTAAACCAATAATTTCTATCGATGAAAAAGGTAAAGGAATTGCTTATGGCAAATCTTTTAGTCGAAAATCAAATATGATAAAGATTATCAGAACTATTAAAAAACTAGCTGACAATAATAAAGTGTGGAATTATGCGATAGTTCATGCACAAAACTTTTCAAGAGCCGAGTTGTATTCTCAGAAATTAACTGAAATTTTTAATAAAAAACCTTTATACATTATGCCATTATCGCCTGTAGTAGG
>CAZJNG010000203.1:0-5275 GCA_964547265.1 uncultured Candidatus Cloacimonadota bacterium
AAATTAGGTTTTTGACTAACAATATCTTCTACAGTAACAGGAATCTCATTATATCCTATCTCAGTATAGTATGCAGTAGCAAGGTTTTGTTCTCCAGTTTTCTCTAATTGCATATAATAATAAGAATTTGGCGAAGGGTGGCTTCTGTTATTAAGAGTCATCCAGTTATCCCATTCTATTATATCTACATCATCAAAATATATGTAAGAATCATTATTTGTACCATTAACACTTACGTGAAAAGAAAAACCTCCTGCGTTTGCAGGCACATTTAGGTTAGCATATACAGTTTCCCAGTTATCATTATTATTTACCGGTAAATTGATTGTCTGCCCATTAATTATTGAAGATGAACCTGGTGTTGAATGATAAAAAACCTGTAGGGTGATGGACTGAATATCGTTTTGTCTTGTTCGTGCATAAAAAGTCATCTCATTATTACTCATAACTCTATGTCTGTAAGTTGTTGAAAATGAACCTGAAGAAACACCACTATTTTTTATGGAATAAAGACCTCTGACTGCATCTTCATTAGTATATTCAAATGATGACCCTAAACTCCATTGATTAAAATCTTCATTTTCAAAACCTCCAAAATGCATAAGACTCCTTCCTAAACGGTATTGATAATCGTCAAAAGGTTCGATAGTATTCATCTGATGAAAACTGTTATTTTCTTTGATAAACAATGGTGTTGATATGTCAGAAGAATCATCAAAGTTAAGTTCTGCTTGTTTCTCTGTGAAAAATGGCTCGATATAGCTTGTATCTGCAACTATTTTAGCAGTAAATTGTCTTCGGTTTACAAGTAGATAAGTGTCCATTTCTTTGGAACGATATACTAAGTAGTCAAGAATTCTCAAAGCTGCGTCATGATAAATTACTCTTGGAGTATGAGGTTGAATAAAAGCCGGTATAACTTCGTAATCATAAAAACCTTCATTATTAATTTTAGTTTTTAAAATCATAGTTGGTTTAGTGTCTGCTCTTTGTAGGTCAAAAACAAAATTTCCCAGTCCATGAGCTATAAGTTTTTTCTTATAAATCTCAAACCCTTGAATAATATGTTGATGATGAACAACAACGATATCCGCCCCCTCATCAATGGCAAAATGTCTGATTTCTGAATCCCACATGTGAGGATGGTCAATTTTTGGTGCAGAATCATCAATATCGAAATTTAAAGAAGACGACTTATCATAGTCAGCACTTGGAGTTAAAGAATACTCGCTACCTGCATGCATTTCAACTATTTTTATATCTGCATAGTGTCTGACATGGTCAAGTTGGGCTTTAAGTTTAGATGGTTTCAGTTTATAAAAACCTGATTTATTGTATGCTGCTTGCAAAAAGGGTTGATAGTTATTATAAGAGCCATCTCTGTCACTACTTGCTAAAAATGTTAAGATTTTACCCTTATAGTTTATTGAAAGAGGTTGAAATGCTTCATATTCATTTAGTCCTGCTCCTGAATAGAGAATATTAGCATTAGCAAGTGTAGCTTGTGTTTGCAACAAACTGCCTTCCATATAGTCTAAGATATGGTTATTTGCAAGAGAAACCTTATCTATGCCTACATCGGTTAAAGCCTGAACCATTGACGGGTTTGCTTGAAATTTTATAGGTTTTGTTGGATGAGGTGTACTAGAAGTCGATAAAGGAGACTCAAGGTTTGCAATACGCAAATCAGTCGATTGCAATACATCTCTTACACCATCAAATACATTTAAAGGGTTTATTGCTCCTACATTTCTTGCCAGCATTATATCTCCAACAAAACTAATGCTAATATCTTGTCCGGTAAAATCATTATGCTGAAACACAGCCTTTGTAGCATATCCTGTTTTACCGTTATTTGATTGTATTTGAACAAGAACTTTATAACTTTGTTTATCTGCAAAAGTATAGATATGTGTTGGGTTTGGTTCAGTTGAAGTATTGCCGTCTCCAAAATCCCAAAGATATGTAAAGTTTTCTGTACTCTCGTAATTATGAACGATTCCTGAAAACTGAACCAATGTTTCCTGTTGTCTGTTATCTGTACCTAAAAATGAAGAATTGATGGTTATTAATGGTTCCGGTTCTAAATAGTTTGTATGATCACAAATATGATCTAAATAAATAAGACCGTTGCCCTTATTGATAAAATATAATTTTGATATTGAAGGATAATACTCATATAGTCCATACCAGTCTGCACCAATTTTTAAAAAATACTGATGCCAGGAGTTATTTGAAAATGCACCTAAATAATCATCTATCCAGTTCATTGAATCAACTCTGACATAACCCTTTAACTGATAAAAAAGAGTATTAATGCTGTCGCCAACTCCAAAAGCAATAATCTGATTAGAGGCATAGATATTTGCTGCTACTGACCAAACAGAAAGTGAGTCAACAACCTGATTGTCAATATTCATATATTTAGAGTTATTCCCAGACAGATATAATGAAGAAGCACTGTTTCCATAGGTAATTGTGTTGCTAAGAGACCAATTATTTTCAATGTCATAATCTTCATAAGAGTATAATATAAGGTCTTCATTTTCAAATCCTTCAATTAAATCATATTGATTAGTCGAAAATAAAGAGATTATAAAAATTGTTATTAACGATAAAATGATTATTTTCTTCATAACTACTCCTTTATTGTCTGATATCAAATTTTAAAACTTAAATCATTATTGTCAATTATTAATTATAATTATTTTTATTCTTCATTAAAATCAAAAAATACGATTAAAACACTTGACATAATAAGATAAGTTATAAGCTTATAATTAAGAGGTAAAAAAAATGCAAAAGATAATAATAATCTTATTTTGTTTGATGTTGATTTCTTGTTCCGGTAGCACAAAAAACTCTGATATTCAAAAATCATTAATTGCTGATGTTTTGTTTCGTATTGAAGAAGCATTTAATGAGTTTAATGCTGATAAAATTATATCTTATTATCATACAGATTTTTTACATGCCGGAGTTAATCTAATGAATGCTTATTATGATTGGCAAGACAGGATGACATTATTTAACAGAATAGAGATTGAAGTTCTTGATATTGAGTTGAACGGTGAATATGCGACTGCTTTTCTAAAAATATATTTTTTTGATACTGATAATCCTTACGGACCTTTTTTAACACCTGAGAGGTATGGTGATTTAGCTTATTTTATTCATGACAAGGGTAAATGGTCACTTTATGGAAATCAGACATTTAACAATAGAAGGATAATAAATGAATAAAAATGTGATTGGTTTAGATTTAGGCGGAACTTCAATAAAGTATGGGTTAGGTAACACTATTAATCATTTAACTCATTTTAATGTTAGAAAACATTATTCTTCAAGTATTGATGATATAAAAAGTTTGTTAAACATAACAGTCTCAGAACTTTTAAATATAGAATCGCAAGTTAATTGTATTTGCATCGCATCTCCGGGTGTAATTGATTGTGAGAAAGGTATAGTGTTAGGCTCAACTCCTAATCTCCCATATTTAAAAGGAATAAATCTTAAAAAACTTTTAGAAGACCTTTTTTCTTTGCCAGTATTTATTGATAATGATGCAAACTTGATGACCTTAGCTGAAAGTAGTAACTATCCTAATAAAAGTACACTTGGAATTACAATTGGTACCGGTATTGGAACGGGTTTTGTTGATGATAATGGTATATTTCATGGTAATACATGGAAAGGACTTGAGGCAGGTCATATTATTGTAGTTCCAAATGGTCGTGATTGTCTTTGTGGAAAAAAGGGTTGCCTGGAGGCTTATGCTTCTGCAAATTCTATGATTAGAATAATCAATGAATACTTTCCGGAAACAAACAATTATAATATTAATGATATTCTTATGCTAAGCAGAGAAAATGAAAATTATTATTCAAAGTTAAAAGAAATATATAATGTATTTGCCATTGCATTAGCTAATCTGACTATGATTTTAAATTGTGACACAATTGTGTTGGGTGGAGGAGTAATTGAAATTGAGTACTATCATTTTGAACTCATAAAAAAACTTACACTTTCCTATTTAACTCATGAATATCATGATGTAAAGATTACAAAGGCACAATATGGAAATAAAGCCGGAGTTATGGGTGCGATCATGTTAGGATTAGATAAGCTTGATATAAAGTAATATTTTCGTACCTTGACCATCCTGGTCGGGGATATTATAATCGAGCCGGAAGATCGATATATGGTTTATATGATATTATTTTAAAAATCAGTTATTTTTTATTTGTATAATTTCTGCCATAATACTGACTGCTATTTCAAAGGGATGATGTGATCCTATTGAAATGCCGATAGGTGCTTTGACTTTATTTATCAAATCTTCAGATGTTCCTTGATTTCTCAATGAATCAAATGATATTTTAACTTTTTGCTTACTACCAATCATCCCTAAATAGAAAAGGTTTTTATCAATGAGGAGTTTAAGTATCTTTTCATCGTTTTTATGCCCATGAGTCATAATAATATGATAGTTTTTGCTATAAATATCTACGAAATTTAAGATTTGAGAGAAATCACAGCAAATAGTATTGAAAGCTTGAGGATGTTTTTCTTTGTTTGCCCAATCAGTCCTGTCATCAATAACAGTAACTAAGAAGCCACATTTAGCGGCTAGTTCAGATAAAGCCATAGCACAATGACCGGCTCCATAGATATACATTTGCTCACCTTCAATAAGTGGTTCTATTAAAAAACTGAGACTTCCCCCGCAAATCATACCTGTTTCTTTGGTAAAGTCGTCATTTAGTTCATATGTCCATAGAGTTGATTTATTTGGTTTTTCTTTTAAGACTCTGTTAATGACCTTGTTTTCTAAAAGTCCTCCACCTACAGTACCGTCAATTTCGCCTGTCAGGTTAACTAGCATTTTCATCCCGACTTGTCCGGGTATTGAGCCGGTATTTGAGGTAATGGTTACAATCCATAGTTGTTGTTTAGACTCGTAGTATTCAGAAAGCTTATTATATATGTTTTTCATCGGTTAAGTCCTTAATAGTGTTGATGTTTTTTAAAATTGTCCTATCTTCTACTTCAAGATAAATAGTATTCAGTGAGGAGGTTTTTGTTAATTGATTCAATGATTGAATCTCAGGATTGATAAAGTTTTTAATTTTATTCGGTATTATGATTGGGTGCCCGGGTATATTTTTATGAGTAGGTTTGATGATAGAATTTGGATTCATATATGTATTGTCTTTTAATCTTATATATGTATCTGCATTAACAAAGGGATGATCAATTGGTATAATTCAAATGT
>CAZJNG010000204.1:0-5269 GCA_964547265.1 uncultured Candidatus Cloacimonadota bacterium
GGAGTACTTTGTGATAATAATATTATGGAATGTTTTGACTGTTGTAAGTATAAGTTTGGTATTAACTTTATTGTTGATTATTGCGGAACACTTTTTTGCTAATTACGGTGATTGTAAGATTAAGATAAACAATAAAAGAGAGATATTGGTTAAAGGTGGAGGTAGTCTTTTATCCGCTCTTGCAGAGAATAAAGTGTTTATTCCTTCAGCATGTGGTGGGAGAGGAAGTTGTGGTTTTTGTAAGGTTAAGGTTAATGACGGCGGTGGACCATTACTACCAACTGAAAAGCCATATTTGAGTTCAAAAGAAATTCAGGATAATATCAGACTTTCTTGTCAGATAAAGGTTAGACAGGATATCAATATTCAGATACCGGAAGAATTGTTCAATATTAAAAAGTTCAAGGTAAAAATATCAGAGATAATTGATTATACCTATGATATTAAGGGTGTTACATTTGATTTAATTGAACCTGATCATATTGATTTTAAAGCAGGTCAGTATATGCAGTTAGAAGCACCAAAGTATGCTAAGAGTAAACAACCTGTCTCAAGGGCTTATTCAATTTCATCTATTCCTGATAATCATAAGTCAATACAGTTGATAATTAGAAGAGTGCCTGAGGGTATTTGTACAACATGGGTTCATGATTATATGCAGAAAGGAGATATTGTTAATTTAACAGGTCCTTTTGGTGATTTTTATATTAGAGATACAGACGCAGACATGATTTTTATTGCTGGTGGTTCAGGTAAAGCACCAATCAAATCAATGCTTGAATATCTTGAAAAAACTCAATCTATAAGGAAAATGACATATTTCTTTGGAGCTAGAACAAAAAATGATTTATACTTAAGTGAGTACATGCATAAGTTTGAAAAATCTCTTGATGATTTCACTTATGTACCAATTCTTTCAAATCCTGAAGAGAATGATGAATGGACAGGGAAAACAGGTTATATCCCCACATATATTAAGGAATATTTAAGAGATCCGGTAAATACTGAGGCTTATCTTTGCGGAAGTCCCGGCATGATAGCCGCTGTTGAAAAAGAACTTATCGCTTTAAAAATCCCAAAAGACAAAATTTATTATGATAGTTTTGGTTGATTATTGGATTAGGAGAAATATATGAAATTAGACCCTTTTGAACAAAAAATTATTGAGAAAATGCAACCGGGTGTTTTATCCCTAAACGGCTTTCTTGGTAATGATGACAGGCACTTACATGAAGTTATTGAAGATGATTTTAATAAACTAAAGTCCCTAAATAAGTCACAAGCAGAAATAGCCGAAAGATTAGAATATTTTACACAAAAATCAAAAGATATAATAGAAGATTATATTATTATTGATGGCAAATATCAAGTATCTCAAGAAATATGGAGAGGCTTAATCATTTGTCCTTTTAACCATAAAGGAACTTTTAAAAAAGCAACTATTAAACTTTTAAATTTAGAAAACAAACTTGAAATACAGTGGACTCCACTAAATATTCACATGATTAAAGAGCATTGCTTTTTTGAAGGCAAAGGCTCTCATTTTAGATACGAGCCGGAATGTATTATCAAAGCAATATTTTAGAATCAGGACTTGAGTCTCAAATCACGCAGTGAGAAGTGAATTAACACCTGTAGAGACGCGATTAATCGCGTCTCTACTCAATATAAATTGATTAAAGAAAGGAGAAAAAATGAAAAGGAGTATTTTAATACTACTGTTATTATGTTTAAGTTGTTTATTATTTTCACAAAATTCAACAAGTTTAAATAAGCTAAGCAGAGAACTTTCTGATAAGTTTCATCAAGAAAAGGAAGAGGCTTTAAGGATTGCCAAAGAGAGAAATTTAGTTATCAGAGAAACAACCGAAGACGGTTCAACAATTGAATTAATGAGTTTCAAGAGAAATATGCCTATGTATTATATTACACATAATGCTCAAGGTGCTTCTTTAATAAAAACAAGTAATCTTTATCCCGGAGGTTCAGCCGGTTTAAGTTTAACAGGTAGTGGGCAATCGTTAGCGTTATGGGATGAAGCAAAGATTTTCTTAGAGCATCAGGAGTTTCAAGGTAGAGCAATACAAGGTGATAATCCGTCTTATTACAGTTCGCATGCGACACATGTAGGCGGAACTATGATTGCCGGCGGAGTCACTGCTGCTGCTAAAGGTATGTCATTTCAAGCAAATCTGGTTGGTTATGACTGGAATAATGATGCGAGTGAAATGCTTTCAGCAGCAAATCAAGGTTTAAAGGTTTCAAATCATTCTTATGGATATATTACCGGGTGGAGATTTAGTTACTCTGATTATGAATGGTATTGGTACGGAGATACTAGCGTTTCTGAAACAGAAGATTATTACTTTGGATATTATAGTGAAAACGCTCGGACTTGGGATATAATTACCAGAAATGCACCTGAATATTTAATAGTAAAATCAGCAGGAAATGATAGGGGAGATGGACCGGCTCCCGGAACTTCACATTATGTTATGCAAAATGGTAACTGGACTCAGAGTAATACTGTCAGAGAATTAGATGGTGGAAACGATGGTTATGATTGTATATCTCATGCTAGTTTAGCGAAAAATATTCTGACAGTCGGAGCGGTTAATAACAATGCTCAGATGTCAAGTTTTAGCGGATGGGGTCCTACTGATGACGGCAGAATTAAGCCTGATATTGTTGCAAAGGGTGTAAGTGTTTATTCAACAGAGTACGAACACGAAAGTCAAACAAATACTTATTCTTTTAAAAGTGGAACATCTATGTCATCACCTATGGTTGCCGGTAGTGTCGGAATTTTACTTCAACATCAACAAGATTTACATGGAGATATTGCACTAAAAGCTGCAACTCTCAAAGCTCTTATTATCCATACTGCAAATGATGAGATTGGTGGTACGCCGGGTCCTGACTATCGTTTTGGTTGGGGTTTGATGGATACTGAAAAAGCAATTCAAGTTATGTCAGATAACTTAAATGATAATGCTCATATTTACGAAATGTCAATTATTAATAACCAGACTATCTCAATGAATATTATTGCTACAGGTGAAGAACCTATAAAGGCTACAATAGTATGGGCAGATATTCCTGCCACTGTTTCGGAACCTGCATTAAACTCAAATGAATTAAAACTTGTAAATGATTTAGATTTAAGGATTTTTGATTCTTCTGAAAACGAGTTTATGCCTTATATCTTAGATCCTGCAAATCCTTCCTTATCGGCTACAACAGGTGATAATTTTAGAGATAATGTTGAGGTTGTTTTTATTGATAATCCTGTTCCGGGTGAAACCTATACAGTAAGTATTTCTCATAAATACATATTACATAATAATCAAAACCAGGACTTTTCTTTGATAATTACAGGAAATGCTAATAATATAAATCATCCTGCTCCGTCTAACCTCATAGCTTCAAATGCCGGAAATAACATGTTATTATCATGGAATTCTGTAAATAGTTATAATTTAACAGGATACAATTTGTTCCGTTCAACGGTTCAAGATATTGATACGCCTGAAAGCTGGACTGAAATAGTTATGAATACAACACAAACTTATGCAATAGATACTGAATGGGAAAGTCTTGGAAATAATGCATATAAGTATATAGTTCATGCTGTTTACAGTGATGGAGTATCAGCAAATACCTTTTCTAGTACAGTTTACAAATCTGATGATGGTAATCAATTTGGTGTGTATCTGGGAAATATTGACAGTCAAACTCAAAGTAATCAAATTCCGTTTAATTATAATTATAAGAATGGTGTTTCTCAATCAATATTTTTAGAAGAAGAAATTGGATATTCAGGTAATATCAGTAGTATGTCGTTTCAATTTAACGGATATGGAGATATTCCGAATGATGTCAATGTAGCGGTTTATCTTGCAACAACATCAGAGCAATATTTTCAAACTGTAAATAGTTGGATACCTTTTTCTGAGTTCACTCAGGTGTTTTCAGGTTCTTTGAGTGTAAGCGATGAAGGCTTATACAATGTAATGATTCCTTTCGATACTGTTTTTGAATATAATGGTGGAAATTTAGTTATTATGACACATCGACTTATGACAGAAAATAGTTACAATCAGAATAATAAGTTCAATACTACTGTTTATCAAAACAATCGAACAATTCTTGCGAGAAGTGATGATACAGTGATAAACCTTTCCGGTTTGACTGTTGGAATAATAGGTGTTGCTGCACCTAATACAATTTTATATTTTATGCCGGTTGCTTATGGATCTTTAGAAGGTATTATATCAGAGTCATCACAGCCTGTGAATGGTGTGAGAGTTTCAATTGATGGTAGTTCTCTTAGCACAGTTACAAATGATTCAGGTGAATATTCTTTTGATTTTGTACCAATAGGTGAGTATCTTGTTACAGCTTATAAACCGGGCTATCAGACTTATAGCTCAGAAATTTTAAATATTTCTGTAAACGAAACACTAAATCATAATTTTGAGATGCAAGCTTTAGATAATGTTATTGTTACCGGAACAGCTTATATCGCAAATACAGACATACCTGTTCAAGATGCTCAGATTTCTCTTTATGGTTATCAACATTACGAAAATATTTTAACAAATGAGCAAGGGCAGTTTATCATAAATAATGTTATTGCAAATGCAGTCTATAATCTACAAATCATCTCTGATGGATTTAATACTTTCAATCTTCATAATTTATCTGTTCATGAAAATGATCTTGATTTAGGAGGATTATACCTTGTAGAAACTAAAAATCCGCCATCAGCATTAACCGCTGAGTTTGTTGACAGAAATGTTGAACTTAACTGGAATGCCCCAAATAGTCAAACTAATAATTGTTTAATAACACAATCACAAAGCTTTATTAACAATGAAAGAGCATTACAGGGATATAATGTTTATAGAAATCAGATTTTACTTAACACTACTCCTATTACTGATATAAACTATTCAGATATACATCCGCCTGAAGGTTTTTATTTCTATTCTGTAACAGCAGTTTATGATGGTGGAGAGTCTTCTCCGATTTCGATTACTTTTCAAGTACCGGGATTTTATCAGCAAATTAATTTATCAGAGGGTTGGAATTTAATTTCTACTAACAGACAATTAGAAGATGCCGACTTTCTTGATTTATTTGAATCATTAATAAATAATAACTCTTTGATTATGGTACAGGATGTTGATAATCATACAATTCAATATATTGATAATCAATGGGTTAATGAAATAGGTAATATGCAGTCCAATAAAGGTTATTATGT
>CAZJNG010000205.1:0-5267 GCA_964547265.1 uncultured Candidatus Cloacimonadota bacterium
ATAGATTATCAGAGAAATTAGACGGGGTGATGAGAAATCTGAAAGGTATTGGAAAACTTTCAGAAAAAAACATAAAAGATGCCATGCGTGAAATCCGTCTTGCTTTACTGGAAGCAGATGTAAATTTTAAAATTGTAAAAAATTTTATTACTGAAGTAGAGAAACGAGCTGTTGGTCAAGAAGTGATGAAGAGTCTTCAACCCGGACAACAGGTAGTTAAAATTGTTCATGATCAATTAGTTGCTCTAATGGATAATACAGATGTAAAAATTGATATGCAAAGTAATCGACTAACAAAAGTTATGCTTGTAGGTTTGCAAGGTTCAGGAAAAACAACTGCTTGTGCAAAACTAGCTAATCATTTTAGAAAAAAAAATAATTTAAAACCTTCTATGGTAGCCTGTGATGTTTATAGACCGGCTGCTATTCATCAGTTAGAAGTACTAGGCAAACAATTAAATGTTCCTGTTATTAGTGATACGAATGAAAAAAATGTACTTAAAATTGCAGAAAAAGCAATTGACTGGTCAAAAAAAGAGAATGTACAGTTAATGATTTTTGATACTGCCGGGCGTTTACATATTGATACTAATATGATGGATGAGGTTAAGAAATTAAAAGATTTTATTAAACCTGATTACATTTTCTTTGTTGCGGATGCCATGACAGGTCAGGATGCAGTTAATGTGGCTAAAGAATTTAATGAAATTCTTGATTTTACAGGTTTGATTTTAACAAAATTAGATGGTGATTCCAGAGGTGGAGCTGCATTATCTATAAAAGCAGTTACCAATAAACCGGTATTGTTTGTAGGTACAGGTGAAAAGATTTCAGATCTGGAAGTTTTTTATGCTGACAGAATGGCTTCCAGGATTCTTGGAATGGGTGATGTGTTAAGTTTAGTTGAAAAAGCCCAGGAAGCAATTAATGAAAAAGAAGCTGAACAATTAGCTGAAAAAATGAAAAAAAATCAGTTTACTTTTACTGATTTTCTCGCACAGTTACAACAGATAAAAAAACTGGGACCACTTGACCAGATATTAAAGATGATTCCTGGTATGAATCAGGCTGCAATGAAAAATATAAAAATAGAAGATGGACAGATAAAAAAAGTTGAAGCAATCATAAGATCTATGACAGTTAAAGAACGGGAGAAACCAAACTTAATCAATGGAAGCCGCAGGATAAGGATTTCAAAGGGAAGCGGAACAACCGTCCAGGATGTTAATAGATTGCTCAAACAATTTGAAGAAATGAAGAAAATGATGAAGAAAATGACTTCTTCCAAAGCTATGAAAAATATGAAATTACCGTTTTAGTATTTTTTACTTGACTTTTTTCATATAACATTAAATATGTGTTTTTTATAGAATAAAAAAAGATTATTGCTTATAAAGGAGTAGAAATGGTAAAGCTTCGCTTAACAAGAATGGGCTCAATTAATAAACCATTCTATCGTGTAATTGCGATCGATTCCAGAGAAAGAAGAGACGGAAGATATCTCGATAAGATAGGGTATTATGACCCAAAACATAACCCCGCTGTTATTAACTTAGATGAAGAAAAAGCTATAAAATGGTTAAAAACAGGTGCTCAACCAACTGAAACAGTTCGATCACTGTTCAGAAAAGCAGGGATTTTGAAGAAATGGCATGAAATTCGTTTTGTAAAAAATGAAGAAAAACAAGATAGCTAAGAGGAAATAATGAAAGAACTAGTTGAATTTATCGTTAAAGCACTTGTTGATGATCCTGCAGAAGTTCAAATTAATGAAGTTACCGGAGATAAAGTAACTTTATTTGAGCTTAGAGTCTCAAAAGGTGACATCGGTAAAATAATTGGGAAAAAAGGAAGAACTGCCCTTGCTATCAGAACAATTTTAAATGCAGTATCAACAAAACAGGGAAAAAGAGCTGAACTTGAAATTATTGAGTAATGGAGATTTCAGATTTAATTAAAGTAGGTAGTTTGGAATTCAGTCGTGACAGCTCTAAAAAAGTTGTTTTAAAACTAAGAACTGAATTCCAACATATACTCACTAATAACTCGGAATTTTTCTTGATCTTTAAAGACCATAGAGTGCGATATGTGGCTATAAGTGTTGAAAAAATAATAAATAATAATTGTTCTTATGTCAAGATTTTAGATGATGATGTTGCAGAAGAAATTCTTTTAGAAGATAATTTAACAATATGTTTAAGCCAAGATGACATTAATAAATCAAATGATTCTGATCAATACTTTAATCCGATTGGAATGAAGGTATTATGGAAAAATCAGGAAGTAGCAGTTATAAAAGATTTCTTTTATAATGGTGCTCATGATGTTTATGAGATTCAAATGAATGATGGTAAGCTTGTTTTAATCCCTGATGTTGATTCTTTTGTAACAGAAACAAACCTTGATGACGGGTATATTACTGTAAAAGACTTAGACCAATTTTTGCATATATGAGTATTAAAATCAATATCTTGACATTATTTCCTGCGATGTTTTATAATTTCCTGTCTGAGAGCATACCTGCAATTGCACAGGATAAGAAAAAAATGTTGGTGAATCTAATTGATATTAGAGATTTTACTAGTGATAAGAATAGGCAGGTAGATGACTATCCTTATGGTGGTGGTGCAGGAATGGTAATTAAACCGGAACCCTTAGCAAACGCAATAAGATTTGTAAATAAAGGTTGTAAGCCGAATAATGTTATTTATTTTACTCCGCAAGGAAGATTATTGACTCAATCTATAGTTAAAGAATATGCTGATAATTCAGAAATATATCTTTTATGTGGTCATTACAAAGAGATTGATCAAAGAATAAGAAATGAATTTGTAACAGATGAAATTTCAATTGGTGATTTCGTGTTATCCGGAGGTGAGTTACCTGCAATGGTATTTGTTGATGCAGTATCAAGACTACTTGATGGAGTGTTAAACGATGCAGAATCTGCACAAACTGATTCTCACGAAAACGGCTTATTAGGATGTCCCCATTATACAAGACCGTATAGTTTCGAAGGGGAAAAAGTGCCGGATGTTTTAATGTCAGGCAATCATAAGAAAATTGAAGAATGGCGAAAATTGAAATCAATGGAGCTGACAAGAAAAGTCAGACCTGATATTTTAAGGAATAAATGACAAATATTTATATTGGACTGGTTCATTATCCGGTTTATAATAAAGCCGGAGAAATTATAACTTCAGGCATAACAAATCTTGATGTTCATGACATATCAAGATCAGCTTTGTCATATAATGTAAAACAATACTTTTTAATTCATCCAAATGAAAGACAAAAAGAAATTTTTAACCATATACTTGGTTTTTGGAAAACAGAAATAGCAGCTTTTTATAATCAGCATCGAGTAGATGCATTATCAGTAATTAGTTTTGCTAAATCAATAGATGAATCCGTAAATTTGATAAAAAATCAGGAAAATAACTGTCCTATAATAATTACAACAACCGCTCAGATTATAGCAAATCAGGTTAAATTTTTAGATGTAAAAAAACTGATTCAAAATAACCAAAGACCTATTTTTATACTCTTTGGTACCGGAAATGGCTTATGTGAAGAAATTCATCAAAAAGCAGATTTTGTTTTAGAGCCGATTCAGGCAAGAGCAAAATATAATCATTTATCGGTTAGAAGTGCTGTAGCGATTGTTCTGGATAGATTATTGTCCGAAGAATACAAGGAGGAATAATGGATATCATACAAATGTCAACAAAAGAACAAATGAGAACAGACTTGCCGGAATTTAGAGTAGGTGATACTGTAAAAGTTCACTATAAAATTAAAGAAGGCAATAAAGAAAGAATTCAAATTTTTCAAGGTATAATAATTCAGAAAAAAGGTATGGGTATTTCAAAAACCTTTACTGTAAGAAAAGTTAGTAATGGTGTTGGAGTTGAAAGAATATTTCCTCAAAATTCACCACTTATTAATAAACTGGAAATAGTGCGTTTCGGGCAAGTTCGTCGTGCAAAATTATTTTATCTTCGTACCGCTAAAGGAAAAGCTAGCCGTATTAAAGAAAGAAGAAGAGTTGTCGCAAAAGCAAATGCTTAAATGTAATATAATTAAGGAGACTGATAAAGTCTCCTTTTTTATTTTGTAGTTAAGATATTAAGCTTTGTATTATCTAGTGTCTTTATGGTAGCAGATTTACATTTTTTTAGAAGAAATACTCTGATTAATTAATTTTTTTAGGTATTCTAAAAATATTATATAATAAACTGATTGTAAATTAGTAAGAGATAAAATTACAGATAATTATATGTTAGACATTTAATAGCAATATATTTTAGAGCTTAAATGAGTAATATTTGCTTATTTCAATAAATTAATTAAAATTTTAATAAAAAATGTCTTGACAAAATAAATAAGGCTTATAAATTTATAACTAAGGTTATAAAATAAATATAATTTGTTCTTAATAAAGGTAAATATGAAATAATAATTTGGATTTGCCACCCAAATTAATTTTCAAAGTGATAAACATCACACAAAATCCTACATTTGTAGGTGGTTTGCCGA
Organism: uncultured Candidatus Cloacimonadota bacterium; assembly: GCA_964547265.1. Classification (GTDB taxonomy): domain Bacteria; phylum Cloacimonadota; class Cloacimonadia; order Cloacimonadales; family WRIO01; genus JALNXV01. The sequence goes on from CAZJNG010000205.1 coordinate 4,540, forward strand.
GTGACCATAACTCAGGAAAAAATATGAAGGAGTACATTATGTTTAAAAAAGCAAAAACTATTGTTACAGCTCTTGCTGCAACAGCAATATTAGCTGGTTGTGCATTAACACTTCCTGTAAACGCTACAGGTAATGCTATTGGTAGAAAAGTTGGAACAGCTAAAGCTACCGGTTATTTAGGAAGTTTATTCTTTGATCAAGATGCTAGTATTCGTAAAGCTGCTGAAAATGGCGGAATTACAAAGATTTCTACAGTTGATCTTAAAATGACAAATATGTTCAACCTTATTGTTACTTACGAAGCAATTGTAACAGGTGAATAATTTAAAATAAGAGCGTTTAGAAAGGAGGATGGCAAACCTCCTTTCGCTTTTTTAAGGAGTATTCAATGAAAAAAATTGTTATTTTATTCTTTATTGGTTTAATATTGCTACAGGCATGCACAAAAAAAGATCCTAGTTTTCTTAAATTGTTTAATGATGTTGGCTTTCAATTAATAGATGGCGAAAATAATGCTTTGGTTGATACCATTCTTGCAGATGAATATCGTTCTTATGTTTTAAATCCTGATTATGAGTTCCCCTTGTATAGACATATAGAACACGAAAATTATCAAATATTTATCGCTTTACCTTTTAATATGGATACAGAAAAACTTTTTAATCTTGAATATTTTAATCTAAATGAAATAGCAATTATCAATAATAATAATTCCATTTTTTTTAAAC
>CAZJNG010000206.1:0-5233 GCA_964547265.1 uncultured Candidatus Cloacimonadota bacterium
AAACAGAAAAAATCTTCAAATTGGAAACCAGACGGCTCGTCTGGTCATGTCATTCTGAGCTTGCGAATAATCTCATCTTATTGAATTGCAATATTTTAAAGAAATCAAAGAGATCGTTCTTCCCTCCGCAAGCTACGCTCAGTGCTTACGCAATCGCACTTCGTTCAGGATGACAATGTTTCTTTTAAATTGCTTATGCTTTTAGATGCAAACAAGGGTGTTTGCACAACAGTAATTATGAGACAGCCTCGTAAGTATATGCCCTGACGAGCAGTCCAGTAACCAATTTGAAAATATTTCAGTATTTTAATACAGCATAAGCATATTATTGATTATTTATTATAAAATACTAATAGATATATCAGGAAAACACTTTTTGTTAAATGTGTTTTTATTTTGTAAAGTTAATTTATATCGTTTATTCGTAAGCTAACTATATGAAAGATATAACTAAGCTACAGGAGACCTATAGGAGACGCGATTTCCTGTACGTCTCCTGTAGCTCGCCTTTTTTGTAAACATAAAATTTGTCAGCGTAAGATGTTGAATAACATGAAAATAGCTTTTCGCGTCTTATCTCTTACACTACAATAAACTAAATCATAACACAAATATTGTTTATAATATATTTTTCTTATATATGTTTGTTGTTTATTATTAAATAGATTTTATTGAATTAAGATTGTTAAATCAGAATAGTGAAGTGAAATAGATAGTAATAAACCGATTATTAAGGTAAGTTTATTAAGTTACTATTATAAAGAGCAAGACATAAGTCAAACTATAATAAATGACAATTATATTATTTAGACAAAGATTCTTTCAATGAGGCTATTTACGAACAATACTCAGGAAAATATTTGCTTTTTTACTTTATTTCATTTATATTGTTATCAGTAAACAATCGGAGGATTTTTATGACCAGAAAAGAAGCATTAATAATGGCAATAGAAAATGAGATTAAATCTCAGAATTTCTATAAGTTTATGGGTAATCACTGTGAAAATAAATCATGTAATCTGTTTTTTAATCTTGTGCCATTAGAAAAGATTCATGAAGAAAAATTGCGTAATATTTTCACAGAGGAATTTTCTGAAGAAGAGCTAAATATTAGATTAGACTTAATGCCATCCTTCAGTTTTAAAGAAAAGGATTTCAGAGACCCTAAAGTAATTTATGAACTTGGTATTCAAAAAGAAAAAGATGCTCAGGAATTTTATCTTTCTCTTGCTGAAAAAGCTGAATCACCTGAAGTAAAAGAGATATTTATTCAACTTGCTCAAGAAGAGGCTAACCATGCAGAACTTCTCTATACTGAAATAGATAAACTTACTAATACCATGATTTGGTTTGATGAATCAGAATTAAATGGAATCATGGAAGATTAATTGTTATTTTTAAGTACTGATTTTACCGTTTAAGCAGGTTCTTGGTTAAATCAGTACTTAACTTTGTTCAAGTTATGATTTTTATTCATAATTGACACTATGTGAATAATTGTAAATATTCTTAACAGTTAAAAAATCTATTGTTCTGATTTTAATGCAATTCAAGTAATATGATTTATTTTTATTATGTTCAATAATTGATCACAAAAAAAAATGATTTTTTTTTAAAAAAACATTGACATTTATTTGATATAAATATATGTATATTGAATATAATGAATTATAGGAGGAATCATGAAACAGAGTTTTTTACTCTCATTTTTAGTTTTAATGACAGTTGCATTGTTAGCAACAAGCCCAACTTATAGTTGGCATGTTCAACCAACCATGTTAAGTTTCTCAATGTATGATTACATGAATGGAGCTTACGATGGCTATCCAATTCGTATTCAAGAAGATAATATTCAAAATCAAGGTATTTATATGACTTACATGGCAAATCAAACTCTGGCTGTTCCACGTCGTCAAAATTATGCGTTCTCTTCACTTGATGGAACTGTTCAAGCTGAAGGAACAATTACTTCAGTTAGTAATACAGAAGGTTTCGGTACGCTTGCTATCGATCCTGAATCAGGTAACCCCTTTTTTGTATGGCATGCAGGTTATGGCGATACAACATTTAATAGCTATTTTACTTGGGATATTTTTAGTTTCTCAAATGTAGCCGGTAATGCTTTTGCAGACCACGCTCCAGCTATTACTAATAATCCTAACGAAACTAACCATGAGTATATCTGGCCTGTTATTCATATCGGACCATCTCCGATAGCAGGAAAAAGAAGAGTTTATGTATTTGCTGCAAATTCAAGAAGCAATGGAGCAGGAAATCCTTCATCCTCAATAACTTTAGCTTATGCCGATTTTGATACAGATGACATCGAAATGGGATTACCTGAAGATTTTAATATTTATTGGGTTACTCAAAGGATACCTTATTTCTTAGCTATCCATGACTGGATTCCCGGAGATGGTTCAAATGCAAGAGCATTTCCGTCTTATGCTATTTCTCAAGACGGTAAAGTAGCTCTCGCAGGACAGCTTCAAGGCTATAACCCGGAATGGTCAGGCATGCCTGAACATGACACTTTTGTTGTTCTTAGTGAAAACTATGGAGAGACTTTTACCGCTACAGGATTAAATCTTAATAGACATTTAACTAATCAGGTTCCTGTTGCATATCATCAGGGACAAGTAATTGTCGCTCAAGAATTTAGAGATAAAAACAATGTGATAATGTCACATGCAACATTAAACCATAAAACTATGGCTTTTGATAGTTCAGGAAAACTACATTTCCCTAATCCATTTATGGTTGGGCATGTTGATTCATATGATGGAACAAACTATATATTCCCAATCATGCAATCAGTAAATACGGTTATTTATGATCCGGACACTCAGACAAAACAAGTTTATCAAATGTTGCCAAGAAGTGACAATCCATTAAATGATGAAGTTCAACTTCTTTGGGACTTAGATAATGATGGTTGGATAGATAATTTCGATCTCGCTCAAGATGAAACAGGTGGATTATATGCAGCTAATTGGTGTCCTAAACAATTTTCTGCCTTCCATCATCGTTGGGACAACTATTTTCATTATAATCAAATGAGAATGACTCAGTTTAATGAGTATGGTGATGCTGCTATGATGTGGATGGATGGGACAAATGCTTATTTGTACAACGAACAGAACAATGAAGATTATTGGGAATATGCACAAGTTCCTGAAATTATGATTACATTGACTAATAACAGCGGACAAGACTGGACAGAACCAATCAGACTTAATGTTTTAAATCATCCTGAACTTGGAGATATCCCATCTTATGTTTATCCGGCAGATAAGATTATTAGATTAGATTCTGAAACTGTAAGATTATATTTTATGTATGTAGATGATAAGAGTTATGGTTCAATTAATCAATCATTAGGTGCTAATATCGGAGCAGAAATTAAGTTTGCATCCTTAGATATTGTTTTAGATAATACCTTTACTCCTAACTATTTTAATCCTGTCTGGTCAGGTAACGGATACCAGCACATGAATTTCTATGCACTGGAAGCAAGTGTCTTTGGAGAAGACCTAGAAATAGGAGATGAAATCGGTATCTTTGACGGAGAGTATTGTGTAGGTGCAATAAAAATCAGATATGAACACTTATATGCCTCATACATTCCGATTATCACATCCCAAAATGACCCATATACAACAGAAATAGACGGATTTACTCCCGGTAATTCTGTGACCTTTAAGATATGGAAAAGAGCACAACAAACAGAATATACTGCTCCTTTATTAAATATTGAATATGTTGCAGGATCTGCTGTGTTTGCTCCAAATGCCTCTGCAACTGTTAAAATAAATACAGGAGATTTAATTATTCAACAGATTCCGATGATTTCCGGCTGGAATATTATGTCAGCAGGTGCTGAAAGTATTGATTCAGATATGCTTGACATCTTTGCACAATTTATTGATAACGGAAGTCTTTCCAAGATTCAAAATCAAAGCGGACTAGCTGTAGAAATGATAGGAGAAGAGTGGATAAATTATATTGGTGATTTAGATATAACTCAAGGATATAGAGTTAGACTAAACAATAATGCCACTCTTAGTATTTTGGGTGATAAAGCAGAATTACCAATGGAAATTAATCTTTCAGAGGGCTGGAATCTTATTAGCTTCCCATACCAATATCCTGAATGGTCAGAATATCTTTTAGAGGAGCTCATTGATAGCGGTAATCTCCTTAAAGTAATTGATGAACAAGGTAATGCTATTGAAGAGCTTAATTATATAGGGTGGATTAACCATATAGGATTTTTTATGCCCGGCAAAGGCTATGCGGTCAGAGTTAATGAGGACTGCACTTTAACTTATGGAGATTCTCGTAGCGGAATAGATTTTGATATGAGTACAATTGTAAGAACAAACACAAAGACACAACATTTCGAAAGAGTATGGCAAGGAAATGGTTGGCAACATTTTAATATCTACTTAACCATAAATGAAGAATTTTTGCAAAATATTAGTATAGGTGATGAAATAGCTGTTTATGATAATGACATCTGTGTAGGTGTGGCAGTATATAATGGAGAAGAAGATTACATCACAATCACAAGTTCTATGTCAGACAATAGTTCATCAGAGCAAAACGGTTTCAGACCAAATGAAAACTTTAGCCTGAGATTTTATAAATCAAACACACAAACAGAAACTATAGATTCTTATATTGATATTCTTGAGGGTGATAATGTATTTACAGCAAACGGTTCAGCAGTTGTAAGTTTAAGTCAGTTTACATCAAACACCGATACGGTAATTCCAAATACAACAGGAATCAACGCTATATACCCAAATCCATTTAATCCTGATACAAATATAAGATTTAGTCTCAAACAAGCAGGTGAAATTAAACTTGAAATATTTAATGTGAAAGGTCAAAGAATCAAAACTCTTGTTGAAGGACACCATAATGCAGGTATTTACCAAGTGAACTGGAACGGTCTTGATAATAACAATAAAAAAGTTTCATCAGGTATCTATTTCACAAGGTTAGTCACATCAGAAAAACAACAAGTTAAGAAAATGGTCTTAATTAAATAATCATAAAGGAGTTTACAATGAAAAAGATTATAATTATATCTCTCTTTCTGATGCTAAGTTTAAGCCTTTTTGCTCAAACTAACAGACAACAACTTTTACAACTATCAGAAAGTTTGTCACAAAAATTCCAAGCTGAAAAAGAATACGCACTCAAAATGGCTGATTCTTTAAACCTT
>CAZJNG010000207.1:0-2349 GCA_964547265.1 uncultured Candidatus Cloacimonadota bacterium
CCGGGTTCGCCATAAATCAAGCCCAATCCGACCATTTCTGATTTAGGTCTGTCCACTAAGATATTAATGAACTCTAAAGCCTTTTTAACATTCTTAGTGTGCGATAAATGATTACTTTTCATCATTCCTCCTTAATCTATTCCTATTGATTTTAAATATTCGTTAAACTCTGCCATATCGTCTTTTTTGACTGTAGAGACGCAAGATTTTGCGTCTGCACTAATATGCTGTTTTTCAAGCCCTGCAGAAAGTTCTTCAAAGCCCTGATTAGCACTTACGCTTTTAGTTTGTTCCAACATTGGAGTATTATTAAACACGCTTTTTTGTATATCGGAAACAGGAAAAACTATCTCAGAACAAGCCTCATCAACCTGCTTTCTAATAAGTGCCGATTTTTCTTTCACTTCTTTTTCTAAGCGTTTATGTGTTTTGATTTGATTGCGTAAGTCTTTTTCTGCAAGTTCTTTGTCTTCTGCAAGTTTGATAAATGGATGAGTTGTTGTTCTTAGCACTGCCTGACATAATAAATACTCTTTTTCGGTATAAACAAGCACTGAACGCATATCCATTATATCATATCTCAGGATTACAGGCTGACCAACATAAGAAACCAGTTTTTCATGCCAAAATAGTGCATTATTAAGCCTGATACCTTCTTTGCTTACTATCCTGTTCTGTATCTTTAGCATTAAGAAATTCAATTTATTAGCATCTATTTTTCTTGATTCTTCAGGGATAAAGCTTTCAAATAGTTCTAAAGGTTTACGATTATTAAGCCCGCTATGCTCTGTTTTTCCATACATCTCTGTGCAGTACAGGCTTATTAATTGTTTTGCTTCGTCTATTTCAAGTGGCTTTCTCTCTCTAAGCTTCTGAATCCATTTCTCATTTCTCATTAGATATGCAGGCTTGTCATTGATACCTGAACCTCTGAAAGTATCCATAAAGCGTTCAAAATCATTTTGAAAAGTCAAAAAGAATCGCTCTATTACCTTAGCTCGTGCATTATAAGCCTGTGCAAATGATGCCTCAATGCCAAGTCTTGGAAATACTCCACACATCTCCTCTTCAAGATTGTGTTCTTTCCATTTCTCATGAAATAGCTTTGACTTAAATGCTTTACCATTATCAAGATATACAAATCTTGGCTTTGCTCCTAAATTTAATATTGAATTCCTTAAGGCTAATAATATATGTTCACTATCCTCTGTATTGGCAATAGAAGCTCCTACCGGATATCTTGAAGCCCAATCAAAAAACACTATCCATGTCATTCTCTTTGGCTTACCTGTCTTTGGATCAACAATATCAAAGGCAAGAGTATGACCATCTGCAACCAATACGTCTGCTACATTAAGGTATTCATCTGCACGCAATATGCTTGGTAATATATTGTCCTTTAAAAACTTTTCGCCCTTACGGTTTAAGCTCCAGACTTCTATGTTGTTCTTTTTCCAGTCCTCTGCCCACCTGCGAAGCGACCTGCTACTGCTCTCTGATTTTATTATACCTACATTAGCTACTTGTTTTAATTTCCTGATTGCTGTGCCTATGCTTATGCCATTATCATTTAATAGCCATGACAATAAATAGTTCTTCTCTACTTCGCTTATACTTCTGCCTGTTGAGCCTTTTGACTTTTTAGCCAGTGCTGTTAAATCTCTTTCAGATTCACGATATAGCTTGACCCAATGCCTGATTGTTCTTTCTTTTTTCTTTCCTTCAATTTCAAACAGAGCAGGGATAAGCAGTTTGGAATTATAAGCGTGTGTTACATTCTCCCAAAATCCTCTGCGGTCTATAGCGTTTTCAAGACGGTCTATTATTATCTCACATAAATTTGCTTTAAGGCTTGCTAACTCTAAATCCTTTTCAGAATGACCTTGTAAATCAATAATATCATTCCGTACAGACGCAAAATCTTGCGTCTCTACCTCACCATATTCTACTATCTCTGTTACCGGCTTGGGTAAATCGCTTTCAGGGATAATATAGATATTCTTACGACCACCATTTTCAAGACTAATGCTTTCAGCTTGCCAGTTATTCCTTTTAGCGAGCCGATAAGCTGATGTCCTGCTGACCTTATATATATCAGCTATATCTTCTATTGTATAATAATCACCTTGAGGACTTGAGTCTCTAATCGCAGAGCGAGAAGGGACTTGAGGACTATCTTCGTTGTCTTTGTCTTTGCGAGGAGCTTGCGACGAAGCAATCTCAATGTGTCCATCTACTAATTTTTCGATTTGACCATCTGCTAAATCTTCAGTTTGAACCTCTGATAAATCTTTAGTTTGAACCTCTGATAAATCTTTAGTTTGAACCTCTGATAAATCTTTAGTTTGA
>CAZJNG010000207.1:2449-5220 GCA_964547265.1 uncultured Candidatus Cloacimonadota bacterium
TGATAAATCTTTAGTTTGAACCTCTGATAAATCTTTAGTTTGAACCTCTGATAAAACTTGCAGAAATAGAGTCTTAGTTTTACCTTTATGTCCATTCTCTACAAATTCATATTTTTTATCCCACTCGCCTTGCTTAATTCTGCGTTTTACGGTACTTATACTCAATCCGAGATATTCAGCTGTTTCTGATACAGTCATCCACATAATCCCGCCTTGTGCAAGCCTTCAGCTATGATATTATTTAAAGTTTTAAAGTTTTCTGCAATTACTTGCATACAACTTTCCTGACTGCTTCTATTTTGCTTTCGGAGATTTTATCCCATTCTTCTGTTTCAAGAAAAGATAATACCCTCTGTGAGATACCTGCAAGGCTTGCTAACTCAGATTGTGTAAGACGAGTTTTAGCTCGGTAAATCCTTGCTTGCTCAGCGATTTTAATTTTTTCTGATTTTTCCATTGACAAAACCTCACTTTTTTCTAATATAGAAATCATATTATAGATATACGGATATTTGTCAAGATAAAAATATAGGAAAAAGGATATTTATGAATGTAGGTGATAGGATAGCGAACTTTAGAAAAGCAAAAAAATTGACGCAAGTTATTTTCTCTAAAGAAATTAGCATTTCTCAAGGTTCGCTATCTGATATTGAAAAAAATAAAACAGAACCTTCATTTATTACAATTCAAAACATCATAAATAGATATACGGATATTAACATTGAGTGGCTTTTAACAGGTAAAGGTGATATGTTTATAACAAAAACTGTTAAAAATGAAGAGCCTGTAAACACAGAAGAGACACAAGAGGAGTTTTTTGCCCGTAAAAACAAAGAGATGATAGACTTTCTTTCCAAAAACAAAGCAAATCCGCTTGCTTTATCTAAATATAAGCCTGTATATAATAATGATGACGATGACAGAGAAAGTGAATTTTGGGACTTAGAGGTTGTTTCTGAAATATCTGCAGGGATTCCAATTCCATGTTATACTTATGATGAGCCTCTGCATGTAGTCCCTGTGTCTAAAAAGATACTTCCTTATCCTTATAATTACTGGTGTTTTAGAGTCAATGGAGACAGTATGTCTCCTGAAATAGAGCATGGAGATTATGTAGTGTTAAACAAGACTTTTGACACAAATTCTCTTGACGGAAAGATAGTTGCTGTCAGAAACTCTGACGGACTAACACTTAAAAGACTAATATTAGATACAAAAAACAAATGCTCTTTCCTGTTCCCTGTAAATAAACATCATAGCCATATTATATTAGACGAGGAACATACTATTGTGGGAGCTTTAAAGTTAATCATTAGAATATACCCTGATTAAAAGGAGGAAAAATGAAAAAGACTTATTATGCATTATTCGTTGTTGTACTACTCTTTGCTATTGCTGGATGTGCTACTACGGCAACAAGATTTTCACTTGAACCGGGTGAAGGAAATTACAACATAGCCCATGAAACTAACAAAACTAAAGAAATTGGTTTTAATCTTCTCGAAGAATGGTTTGCTTTAAATGTTAAGAACACCGACAAAACTGTTAAACTATCTAATCCTGTTACGGGTAAGCTTATTGCTCAGCCAACAACGCAAGTACCTGTAAGTTTGACTCACTTCTGGGGAAACTATAATCTTGTTATATCTATTGATGATAATAATATAGACTTTAAATTCCAAGTTGGTAAGTTAGAAAATGGTTATTATCCCCCTAAAGACTCGATGCAATCTTTAGAAATTAAATTTATTAATATCGCTTTAGATATTACAAATTATATTAACAATAATTAGTTTATCAGAATAATTACTAATACAAAAGGACACGACTAAACTTAATTAGCCATGTCCTTTTTAAATTTGTCACTTTTTTTAATGCTGTTTTATATCGCTTTTTCATTTTTTGCAACGCATTTGTCACTTTTTTTAATGCTGTTTTATATCGCTTTTTCATCGCTTTTTCACTTATTTTTTTACTTACTTTACCATATAACATACTTAAAATATTTAAAATAAATCATTTATGAACTTTAAAGCCTTGATTTATACCTTCAAACTACCTCTTAATTTGCAAAACATTTGTCACTTTTTCTCGCAAATGAGCATTATTTGCAATTTATGGTCTAACGATGAAAAACCGACCTAACTTTAACAAAAATAACAACTTAATCAGATGGACAAATCGCTTTACCGCTTGCAGAGGGGTGTGTCTCTTTATAATCTCTGTGCGTGAGTAACAGTGAAAATTTAATTTTAACAATATAATTTCATGAATTTATCTATTATATTCCTGTTATCTGTGAAGACTTTTAAATAAACAAATGTATTACAAATAATTAAAGTGTTTTCTTTCGTTCGTGATAATTGCATGGAAGGGCAATTTCGGTTCCATAACGATTGCAACATAATAATAAATAAATTAGATTTTCAAAGTATCTTACACAGAGTGTCATTAGGCAAAAATACAAGTGACCTCCAAGAGGGAAAAACCAACTTGGAGGTCACTTGTTGATCCTTTGTAGTATAGAGCTCACATTCTGCACCATATTTAATTCATCGTAATGTATAGTTAATATATTCAGAATAATCAATGTTGACAAGTTTGCAAAAACAAAGGAAAATTTCTATTGGAAAGAGTGTTAATAGCTTGTCCAAAATAATGGATTAGCCGTTGAAGCCGGTACCGAGACGGCTCGTCTCGGCTGTCTCATAATTACTGTTGTGCAAACACCCTTGTTTGCACTTAACATCATAAATCATTTTCAATCAATA
>CAZJNG010000208.1:0-5202 GCA_964547265.1 uncultured Candidatus Cloacimonadota bacterium
AATTCTATACAGACAGATATAGCAATGAAAGCATGTACCGGAGACTGGCTTTTTTACTTACAGGCAGATGAGGTTGTGCATGAAAAGTATTTACCTGTGATTAAACAAGCTTGCGAAAAATATCTGGATGATAAAGAGATTGAGGGTTTGCTCTTTAATTATAAACATTTCTGGGGAGATTACAATCACTACCATGGTGGTCATGGATGGTATCCTCATGAAATACGCATAGTTAGAAATCTACCTGAAATTCATTCTTATCAAAGTGCTCAATCATTTAGAAAATTTGATTTTTATGATAATCCAAGACAAGAGTCTGGTACTCATAAACTCAAAGTTGCCTTAATCCCTGCTGAAATTTATCATTACGGTTGGGTTAGACCTCCACACTATATGCAAAATAAAAACAAAGCTCTGGATTCAGTTCACTGGGGTAGTAGTAAAGCAAAACAGCATTATGATAACGCACCTAAAGAATTTGACTTTGGACCAATGAACTTATTAACTGAGTTTAAAGATACTCATCCATTAGTTATGCAGGATATGATAGCTAAGTTCAACTGGGCAGATAAATTATATGATACAGGTCTGAAAAACACTTATAGAAAACTGCATAAACACGAAAGATTAAAATATAGACTGCTAACATTGATAGAGAAGCTCTTTTTTAAAGGTAAACATATTGGCGGATTTAAAAATTATATCTTAAAGAAAAAAATGGTTTAGTTTCTAAAGGCAAGAATTTAGATTTTTTAATGGACATTTTAAGAGATAAACCACTAAAGTTATTTTTTAAGTTTTTAGTACCTTGTATATCATCAATGATAGGTTTATCATTGTATATTTTGATTGATACAATATTCATTGGGCGAGGTATTGGGGTCAAAGGCTTAACAGCATTAAATATTTCATTGCCAATCTTTAGTATGTTTATCTCTTTGGGTATGTTAATCGGAATAGGTGGAGCAACTGCATTCTCAATTAATTTTGGCAAGAAAAGAAAACCAGAAGCACACAAGATTTTCACCATAAGCTTGTTGTTAGGTTTGGTTTTTGGTGCTTTATTTACAAGCATAAGCCTTTTTAATATTGATAGATTGCTATTATTTTTAGGAGCTTCTGATGATGTTTTTGAAATGACTAAATCTTATTCAGTCATCTTGATTGCTTTTAGTACTGCATTCATTATGCTTTCAATTTTATCAAATTTTGTGAGAAATGATAATGCTCCAAAACTAGCAATGATGGCAGGGTTAACAGGTAATTTTATCAATATAATTCTTGATTGGGTTTTTATTTTTGTCTTTAACTGGGGAATGGTAGGAGCTGTACTGGCAACTGTTATCAGCCCGGTTGTAAGTATTGGTATAATCTTATTTCACTTTAAAAGTAAAAAATCTAATCTTAAACTTGTATTTCCTTCATCACTGAGATATTCAAATCAAGCACTAATTAAACTAATATCCGGTGTTTTCAGGATATTAAGAAATGGTTTGCCGGGTTTTTTAGATGGAGTAGCACCCGGATTAGTTGTTTTTGCTTTTAATAAATCGTTACTGGTTTTAGTTGGTGATATCGGAGTTGCCGGTTATAGTATTATTGCAAATATTGCTTTTGTCGGGATAATACTATTTGGTGGAACAGCTCAGGCAATACAACCACTAATAAGTCAAAATTTTGGAGCAGGAAACTTTAAGCGAATAAGATTATTTTTTTATTACGGGTTATTTACTGCTATTTTCTTTGGTGTAGCTAAGTTAATAATTATCGCTATTTTTCCAACTGAAATTATCAGGATATTCAACTCTGAGGATGCAGAACTTATAAACATTGCCAAAATAGGATTAAAAATTTACTTCCTATCAATGCCAATGATGGCACTTAATGTGATAAGTGTTGCTTATTTTCAGGCTATTGAAAATGTGAAAAAGGCATTTATTGTGACTTTAAATAGAACAGTAATTTTTGTTTTAATCTTCTTGTATGTATTGCCTAAGTTTTTTTCTGTTTATGGAGTTTGGCTGGTTGTTCCTGTTTCTGAATTGTTATGTAACTTGATTTTTTTAGTATTGTTTATTCATCAAAGGCAGAACCGATTTTCTTATATAAAACATCACTAAAGTCTTCATAGGTAAAACCTTTTCTATACATTGTGACCGCTATTTTCTCAAACAAAGTCTTTTTATTAGTTTCAGTTTGTAAATACTTATTTAACAGTTTTTCAGCTAATTCTGAGATGATTTCTGCTCTTGATTCTGTTGTATATAACTCATTGATAACTTGTTCAATAATCGTAATGTCTATATGTTTGCGGAATAGTTTATTCTTGATATCGGCAGGACTTTTACCAAAAAGTATGTTGTCCTGAGTAAAAAACTGACAATAGCGTAAATCAGAAATCCAGTTCTTTTTTTTAAACTCCTCAATTACATCCTCAATGATAGCTTTAGGTATGTCTTTGCGTTTTAAGAATAGTTTGCAATCATAGCTTGTTTTTTCTGCTTTCGCTACATAGTCAAGTAATGACTTTTTGGCATTGTCTTTAACCCATTCATTTAAGAAGTCGATAAATTCTGCTTCATGTTCTTGATTGTTAAACGAAGAATAAAATTCGTTATTGCACTCGGAAGAATCAGGCATGCTTGAGTTTAGGTAAAGTTCTTGAGGAAGTAATTTTTCAGGTATTGAGCCTATAAATTCTTCCTCAAGGTAAATTTTTACATGTTTTGATTTTTTAGATGTCGCTATCTTCAGCATCGAAGTCTTCGTCCGGTTTTTCAAATTCACTAGGTGAGAGTAATTCTTTAACTCTGTTTTCTACTTCTTTATAGATTTCCGGGTTTTCGGTTAAAAATGCTTTTGTTTTTTCTGCACCTTGACCTATTTTTTGTTCTCCGTATGAGAACCATGAGCCTGCTTTGTTAATAATATCTTTAGTGATTGCTAAGTCTAATAAGATGTCTAGTTTGGATATGCCTTTTCCAAAGATAATAGGGCATTCTACAGTTTTAAATGGAGGCGCAAATTTGTTTTTGACAATTTTCACTCTGGTATTTGTGCCTATTACTTGAGAAGAACCACTGCTGTCTTTGATTGAGCTTCCTGCTCTGACTTCAAGGCGTAAAGAAGAGTAGAATTTTAAAGCAACTCCGCCGGTAGTTGTTTCAGGGTTTGTATAAGGAGGAGCACCTATTTTCATACGGGTTTGGTTGATAAATATTACAGCAGTGTTAGATTTACTTACTATACTGGTTAATTTTCTTAGAGCCTGAGACATTAGTCTTGCTTGTAAACCAACATGAGAATCTCCCATACTGCCTTCAATTTCTTGTCTTGGAACAAGTGCTGCAACAGAATCTACTATTATTAAGTCTATTGCATTGCTTCTGACTAAGGTTTCGACTATTTCAAGAGCTTGTTCACCACCGTCAGGTTGTGAAAGAAGAAGGCTATCAGTGTCAACACCTAGATTTTTAGCATAAATAGGATCAAGAGCGTGCTCTGCATCAATAAAGGCAACAACTCCGTCAAGTTTTTGAGCTTCTGCCGCAATATGTAAAGTTAGTGTTGTTTTACCTGAGGCTTCTGCACCGTAAATTTCAGTAATTCTTCCTTTAGGTACACCACCTATACCGAGAGCTGCATCAAGGTTTAATGCCCCGGTAGGAATTACATCTACTTGCCCCTTAGGGCGGTCACCTAAACGCATAATCGTACCTGTACCATATTTTTTTTCTAATTGACTTAAAGCTGTTTTAAGAGCTAAATCTTTGCCTTTTTCAACCATTTTTATGCCTCCATAAATTTAATTATTATTTAGATTGATAGTATATAATTCTTTATAAACCGGTCCATCAGGAGTAAGGGTACTTTGGATTAATGACATTTTATTTAGAATTGGTTTGATATTTAAGTTATCTAAAGACTTTTGCAAGTCTTCAGGTATTTCTTTTATCTTGTTTTGTTGTGTATTGTATTTAACTCTTCCTAAGGTTAAATGAATTTTAAGAGGTTTAGTTTCTTTTAATAAATCCAGGTAAGGTAATTTTGAGTTAATTTTCTGAATAAGGCTGTCTCTGGTTTTCTTAAAAAAATCTAATTCTTTGAGAGTAGATTTAAATGCTTTATATTCAAGCCAAAGTATTTTAGGTGAATGAATATTATTGAAACAAATTTTAGTCTCATATTCATTCAAATCAAGAACTTTTAAATCCCTTTCGAAATCATTAAGGATTTTAATAATTGTTTTTACATCTGATTCCTTAATGTCACCAAGAAAGAGATAGGTAAAGTGTAAATTATTATCTTCAACCCATTTGATAATATCATTATAATGAACTTGGCATTTTCTGATGATTAACAAGATTTTCTCTTTTTCAATATTATTAATGTTCAACGCTAAAAATGCTCTTATCAAGTATCCTCCTTTAAATATAAGGTCAATCTATTCTTAGCAGAAATCTTGTCAAGGATAATTATTACAAATATGCAACATAAATTATGTAGATTCTATTTTATAAATAAGTTATGGTTTAATAAAAAAGGTCTTGATATCACTCAAGACCTTGAAAATTATTACTTTTTCTTATCAGGTGTTTTGTTGTTTGAATCAAATCCGGCAATTGCATTATAAACTTCTTCAGCAGTTTTTGCCTGATTTAGTAGTGTAATATTTTTTTCGTGCATTAAAAATTTAGTTATAAAAGATAACGAGAATAAATGTTGTTTATCGTTATGTAATAGCAACATAAAGAACAGGTTTACAGGCTGATCGTCCGGTGCATCAAATTCAACACCTTCAGATGAACGACCAAAAAGCACTGTAGGTGCTTTAATCTTGGTAGGATGCATATGGCGAGGATGTAGCATTGCTACACCTTTTCCTACTGCGGTTGAAACCAATTCTTCACGAGCTACAACAACTTCGTAAAGCCATCGGTGGTCTTTTACGATTTTTAAATCTCTTGCTTTTCTGCTCATGGTTGCAATTGCTTCGTACTTGTTATCAGCTGTAAAATCCATGATTATGTTTTCAGGCTTGAAATAATCCTGGAAATGGCAAATTATTCTTTTCATAGCGAGATTTTCTTCTTCTTTTGGATTAAGTGTTGCCAACCAGGCATCAATTTCTTCTTGATCAATTTTAAAACTTTTTCCGATACTTTGTTTTTTTATTACACCGGTATTCAGCATTTCATTGAC
>CAZJNG010000209.1:0-5190 GCA_964547265.1 uncultured Candidatus Cloacimonadota bacterium
CAGAATGAAATCAGGAAAATACACTTCCACTAAAAAAATGATTCTTATGAAATAACCCTCCTCAATCTAACAACATAAGGCGGAGTTTAAACTCCGCCTTTTTTATTATGAATATAATAAACTATTATTAAATTTAGTAAGTGATGAAAAACTAAATAAAAGCTATTACAACATTTTCAATATTGAACTACTTTTCAAAAAATAACAGTTAGGTAGCCAAATGAATAGAGATTAACAATTATTTCCTTGAAGTTGAGTCATTTAACGCTATTAACAGTACAAATAACTCTATATATTCTTACAGACATCATACAACTGACCTCCAAGAGGGAAAAAGCATCTTGGAGGTCACCCGTAAACTGCATGTAAGAACCTGGTTTTCAATTATATTTCTCAGAGTAAAAAACAATAATTTTTGTGTTTTAATAAAATATATTATAATTATTTATCATCTGATAAGATACTATTCAAAAAAAAACCTTATAATAATACACTTTAACCCAATTTCATGATGTAGATTCTTTCTTACAAAAGGAAGTTTCTGCTTATTGAGGAACTTCCTTTTGTAAAATTGCTTTAATTCTTTTGAAATTATATATCGGAAGAACTGTCAGCTTCTCCCCATGAATAACTTTACATTATTGTCAAATAAACCTTGAAGCCTACTATAATTACTCTTTATCAATTTTTGAAATAATTTTTGTTTTAATGAAACTCTCAACCGCAGGGGAAACTAGGCCTGATATATTCTGATGATTATTTATCATCTTACGAAGTTCAGAAGAGGAAATGTTATACTCAGGCATAAAAACAAATCTTAACTTAGAATAATACTCAAGATTTTCGAGGCATTCTTTATTATCAGTATTTCGATTTACAACAATAAAAGTTATCATCTTTAATAATTCCTGATAATCTTTCCAAGTTTTTAATTTCAGTACATTATCTGCACCTATGACAAATGAAAACTCATAATCTTTAAATTGATTAATTAATTCTCTCACTAAAAAGATTGTATAACTTTTGTCATTCTGTCTAATATCTTTATCCCAGATTTTAAACCCTTGTTTATAATTGATTGCTAATTGAATCATATAGATTCTATCAGAAAATGAAAACATATTTTCATCTTTATGAGGTGAAACAGCTGAAGGAACAAACCAAAGTTCATCATAATTACACTTATTAACAACTGTTTCTGCAACTTTTAAGTGCCCATTATGAACAGGATCAAAAGTTCCACCAAACAAGGCAACTTTTTTCATTTATCTTAGATTACTTATGTAATTTCTTTATTCTTTTTTCAACTCGTTTAAACTCTCTTGAGTCAGAAAAATGCTGTTTCAATTGGTTATAAGTATGATTTGCAGATTCACTATCTTTTCGGTCAATATAAATCAATGCAGAATAATATAAAGCTTTTTTCTCAAGTTCATTTCGGTTACCAAGTGCAATTATATCATCAAGATACAATAGAGATGCACTATAATCTTTCATTTTAAAATAGATATAACCGTTTAAATATTTTTTCTCAATAAGTTTCACTTGCATAGCGGCAATATTCTGATATGCCTCAGAAACTCTTTTATCAGTAGGATATTTCTCAATAAACCTGGTGAAATTGTCAATCGCCTTATAAGTTTCATCCTGAGTATAATGCGGTGAATGAGATAGCTTTACAAATGACATCGCTATTTGAAACTGAGCATCAGGAGCAAGCCTGTGATCAGGAAACAATCTTAATAATTCCTGATACTCAAAAACAGCATCAATGTACTTTTTTGTTTTGAAATAACACTCGCCCAATTTATATTGAGCATCAGCAGTATAGATTGAGTTTTTCTCAAAAATTAACTGTTGATAATATGGTATTGCTTTTGAATATTTACTTGCATTATAAAATGATTCAGCCCTTTGCCATTTAACTTCTGAAGGCAAGGAAATTAAAGATTTATTAGAGCTACAAGCTGAGACAAGAAAGGCGAAGATTACAATTATCAATATTTTTTTCAACATTATGAAACCTCATTATTTTTAATTATTACTATAATATAACAAATAGATTAAGCTGCCTATTACAAAAGTTATCAGAAAAGGAGTGTACCATTTTTCATTTGATTTTCCGGTGAATGACATAGAATCAACAGACTCAATATCTTTAATAGCTAAAACTCTTGAATCACTCAGTCTTGTAAGTTTTATTTGATAAATTTCTTTTTTTATTAACCGGTTCTGTCTAAAAAAAGAAGTTTTATTTTCAATAAATACAGATTCATTAATAGTTACTAATACTCTAAAATCAGCAAATTGAAGATCATCAACCAAACTATAATGATTTTCAATAATGATCTTTTGCATATTTAATCTATCAATATATAAATTATTAATTTGTTTATAATCAATGAAGATTTTATCTGTTTTTAATACATTATGTTGTTTGAAAAGAGATATCAGAGTATCAGCCAGACTATTAGAAGTTAATAAATTATCTTGCATATAAGGTGAACTATCTAAATTTAAAACATCACTGACACTTGCATTTAAACTAAATAACTTCACAAATAATATAATTAGATAAGTATATTTAATCTGACTGTGGTTTAAAAATAAACCACAGCCTCTATTAAAACAGTTCTTCATTTAAAAATTTATGCTTTCGCCATAAATGCTTTATACGCTTTATATGTTGAATAAACATCAGCTTTACTTGTAAGCTCATAAAGAGAATGCATTCCGAGTACTCCGGGACCACAATCAATGACATCACAACCATGCTGAGCGAGGAACTTAGCAATAGTACCACCACCACCTTCATCCACTTTTCCTAAAGAACCAATCTGCCAATTAACTTTTTCATCATTAAACAGACGAATAACCTTAGACATAAATTCAGAAGTTGCATCATTTGAACCACCTTTACCACCACTACCGGTAAATTTTGCTAATGCAACTCCATATCCCATGTGAACAGCATTTTGAGCTTCATGAACAGATGGGTAATTTGGATTAATTGCAGCATTAACATCAGCTGATAAAACATTAGTATTTATAAGAGTTTTTCTTAGATTGAAACTTCCGAAATCCTCTCCGTTATGCTTTAATAAATCAGCAATAAAATCAATAAAAAATACTGATGTTGCTCCACCAATACTATCACTTCCAACTTCTTCTTTATCAAATAAATAAACTATACTTGTCTTATCTATAGATATCTCTTTTACATCTTCAAGAGCCTGTAAAGCAGCATAAGAACATACTCTGTCATCTTGACCATAAGCAATAATCATACTTTTATCAATTCCACCGTCTCTTGCTTTACCTGCAGGCACTAATTGTAATTCTGCACTCAATAAATCTTCTTCTTTTATTCCGTATTTTTCATATAGAAGATTTAAAGCTTGAAGTTTTACACCTTCTTTAATATCTTCTTTATCTTCATAAAAAGGTATAGAGTTGAAAACAAGGTTCATATTACCTGCCGAAACACCATCACTCATAGTTTTACCCATTTGTTCTTTTCTAGCTAAGTGAGGCAATAAATCAGGCATAACAAAAACAGGGTCATTTTCATTTTCACCAATACAAATATTAACGACTTCGCCATCATTTTTAATTACAATTCCGTGTAATGCTAAAGGAGTTGACATCCATTGGTATTTTTTTATACCTCCATAATAGTGAGTTTTCATAATACCAAGCTTTGTTTCTCCATCTTCACTAAGAGGACTTTGTTTTAAATCTACTCTTGGAGTGTCTATGTGTGAAGCAACAATATTAACACCGTTACTAATAGGACTCTTTCCTATTACTGCAATTGCAATTGCTTTATTTTTGAATACTTTATAAACAAATTTGTTAGAATTTTTGATATTAGGGTCATCTAGATTAG
Source organism: uncultured Candidatus Cloacimonadota bacterium (assembly GCA_964547265.1). Lineage (GTDB taxonomy): Bacteria > Cloacimonadota > Cloacimonadia > Cloacimonadales > WRIO01 > JALNXV01. Next base: position 3,890 of record CAZJNG010000209.1, read on the forward strand.
CAAACATTTTTGCTTTTAATTCTTCGATGGTATAATCGATTGACTCTCTCTCAGTTTTACATACATTAAGAAATTTTTTGTAATTCTCAGCAAACTTCATTGCAGCTTTTTGTTCATTCTTAGTAGTGTCTAACCAAAAGTTCTTTCTTGAATAAGCGATTTTCTTTCTTACATCTTCTGCTTTTTTCATTTTGACTCCTTTTCAGGTTATTTATTTAATTTCTAAAACTTTAAAATATCGGTCACCCTTAGGTGCGTTTACCACAAACTCATCATTTATTTTCTTTCCAATCATTGCCTTACCTAAAGGAGAAGCAACTGAAACCTGAATAATATCATCGTCTCTTTCATAGATTTCATCTACACCAACCAAATGATAATTAAAAATTTCATTACTGGTTGTTTCTAAAATCTTAATATAAGCACCAAATCTTATAGCATCTTTTGGTAAAGTAGCAGGGTCAATTATTTTAAGGTTTGCCATTCTTGAATTTAAGTAAGCTACTTCTCTTTCAATAGATCTTTGTTTTTCTCGTGCAGCATGATATTCCGCATTTTCGCTTATATCACCCAGTTCTCTTGCAGCTTGAACCTGTTCTAAAACAAGAGGCCTCTCTTCTGCTAAAATATTAATTCTTTTTTGAAGTCTTTGCATACCTTCTAAAGTTATATATTCAGACATATTTATTTTATCCTTTCTTTTTATTAAGATACCTGTTGCCGATTAATGCGGCTTTTTTGAGTCTTGCATTACCACTCTTACACCAATTCTGATATGCTTCAAGTAAAAAATCATTATAACAAGATAAGCCTAATGTTAATATCTCAACAAAAACAGGCTCGCGTGTATTGATATAATTTCTATATATTTCTAAATAGAAATCCTTATCCAGTTTGTATAAATGTTTTAAAAACAATCCACTAAGTTTTACATATTCAGGACTTGCACCTAACCATTTATTTTCTAATTTCTGAGAAAATTTTTTTAAATATTCATGGTCATTTTTAGCGATTTTTAAAGGTATTTTTATCAAATGCTGATTTATTACTTCATTGTCTTCTTTAAACCAATGAATAAGAATATCAATATTACTTTCAGGATGTTTTTTAAAGATTGGATAGAATACTTTATCAATTAAAATGTTTATCTCATAAGCATCCACTGAAGAAAATAAATTCTTTTTTGCAGACTCAAAATAGTAATTATAATCATATTTTATAAATTTACTTACTAAACAAGCATAAGCAGTTTTACCGTTTTCACCTTTTTTTCTCCAAATATACTCAAAAAAATCTTTATA
>CAZJNG010000210.1:0-5180 GCA_964547265.1 uncultured Candidatus Cloacimonadota bacterium
AGCCATACAAGCATATTTGGATTGTTAAAATTATTAATATACCAGAGATTTTCAACGGTAGCAAAGCCTATTCCTATAATAAATGCAAGAAGTGCAGCATCTGTCAAGAAACCAATTCTATTTTTCTTAAAATAAAATAATATTATACTTGTTTTGAGTAATTCTTCAGTAATTGGAGCAATTATTATAGTAAAAATATTATTGTCAGGTATTAATGAAAATGCAAAATTATTGATAAAATATGCTGTGATTGCTGATAACATTCCCAAAAGAAAAGCAATAAAAAGCCTTTTAGGTGAGATTAACTTAAAATTGTCTAGAAAATAAAAAGTTAGCAAACACAGCAGTGACGGTAAAAAGCTGAATACAAATATCATCTTAGTTAAACAAGCTTAAACTTATCATATACTCATCATAATGTTTATCTATGTCATAAGCTCTGGCAAAACCAAAAGACAGACTTGACTTTAGTTGTGATAATAAAATAAAATTTATATCAGTCTGTACACCAAGATTATAATACCTGTTATCCTTTTGAATGTCTTCTAAACCTGACTGAAGTACACCTGCAAATAATGAGGTCTGCATATGTTTGGGTATTAATTGCAGGTTATTAAATTTCAGATGATGAATAGTCGGGAGGTTGAGTTCTAATTGTCCTTTGAAAAAGTCATTAGCAAAGATTTCATTGATATCAATGCCTGCAAATGATGATAAAGTTCTGTATTGTTTTGTATTTTTATTATCCAAGTAATTATTTCTAAAGCCTCCAAAATAATAGTATGCATAAGGCGAACTTCTGTCTCCAAATGCCTTTCCAGTATAAGTACGAAGCCAGACATTCATATTTTTGACAGGGGTAGTAAAGCCAAAATCAGCCTTTATATATGCCTTTGAAAACTTCTCTTCTTCTATCAAATCAAGTCCTGTGTAGAGATTAAAATCATATCCATATTCAGCTTCAATAGCTCCTAATGTCCTTTTAGTGTTGCTTAAAGTAATGAGATTATCAGCACTATATACCCCGTCTTGTTTTGATTTTACATTTTGAGTTACAACATCACTATTAAAAGTAGCATAGAGTCCGGGTTTAGTATTAAAGGTAATAGTTTCATCATTAAACAAACTCTTAGTATGCATGAGTTCAAAGCGTGTACCTTTACGAGAGACTTTTTGAGGACCGACTAAATCATAGAAATTAGAGTAGTTATGTTTAAATCCAAAATTCCATGAGAAATATCTGATATCTGTCTTGATATGAATTTTTTCATTTTCATCTAAGGAAGTAGTTGGCGAATAAGATATTTCTGAGTCAATGCTTAAAAGGTTAGTTTTGTCAATAAAGAATGTCCTGACTCCGTAAGCCGTATAATCCTTATACCCGGTAACTATTGGGTGCCAAAAGGATAAATTTAAGTTTTTAATAAAATTATATTTATGTCTTAAAGCCTGATAATCTTTAAAATTATATTCAGTCTCACTTTTTACAGTCCAGTCTTTCACCTGAGGATGTTTATCGACAATCTCTTGTCCCATAAATTTTATGGCTCTTACTCTTGTATTTTCATGAGGAGTTACTTTTACAGGTCTAAAACCATATACTGATCTGTATTCAATAGCGACGAGTGTATCTTTTGAGATGATTAAAGGTCTAAATAAACCGTTTTTTGTATTTGTAATGACATTCGTTGTTTCATCAACAAGATTGTGCTCAAATAGATTGCTTACTCCTGTATAATAAGAACTTCCGTAAATATATTTACTATCATTTAAAAAGACAAAATTGTTGGGTGCTGATTCTCCAAAATCTATAGGTTCAGTGTAAGTAAAATCTTTTTTATTTATATTGTCAAAATTATAGATAACTATCTGATTGTTTCCGTTTAAATTTGTTTTTATTGCCATTAATTTAGTGCCATCAGAGCTAATATCCAGATCATAAACATCTTCTCCATAAGGAAATACGCGTATTGCTGTCCAGTCAGTATAAGGCTCTTCAAGCTTAATGAGTGTACAAATACCGTTGTTATGTCTTACACCCCAAAGTGTTTTGTCTTGTTTTCTGAAAGCAAAGTTTCCTGCTCTGAGGTTTTTTATCAGAAGAGTTTTTTTGTTATTGCTTATGTCATATTGCCATAAGTCTCTGAATTTCCAATTGTCAGTTGTGTAAAATATGCTTTTATCTATTGGGTTAAAGGCTAATGATGTGACAGTATAGTTTGCTGCATTTGAAATATTTGTCAATCGATTAACATTACCTTGCAAATCAAAACTTATTAGTTGTGGCTTGCCATTGTAGGGTTTATAGCCTGCATAGATAAGTTTGGTTTCTTCGTCACAAAACATTTTTGAGAAAGAGCCGTTAAGTTTGTCTGATATCTGAATTGAGTTAGTTAATTTATTAGTTGTTATTATGTTTAAATTATCTCTTTGCCATTCTTTTTCATATCTGAGCCAGTCATCCCAAACGCTGACTAAATCCTTGTCAAAAGTTTTTTTAAAAGCAGATTCAAAATTAAATTTTTGTGATTTATTTACATTATACCATTCAATTACCTTTTCAGGTGAATATACTACTCCAAGATAACTTATAAAACGAGTTCCATAGATATAAGAAATACCACCCATTGAGAAATCAATAGCAGTTCCTTCAGCTTCTAAATCAAATGGAGTATAAATCTTATTATCATCATTAACTAAAGCTCTAAAGACCATTTCATCATAAGCTCCGAGAGTTCTGCCAACTCCATGATTTTGCCATGTTTCTATAAAAACTGCAATGCCTTCGTGATACCATCGCGGAGCAAAATATCTCGGTACAGTTAAATATGCATAAAGAATAGTTTCCGGATGATTTTTATCTGTATTCGGTTTCCCTAAAAAGAATTTACGATTTCGTTTAATAGCATTATTTGACTGGTCCATAGCAATAACATGAGCAAGCTCATGAGTAATCAACATCTGTACTCTTTCTGTTTGTGGTAATATATCAAAGGCATTGATTGAAGGTGCAAGGCTAAGCATAACATAATTTTGCGGAAAAGCTGTAGCCCCTCCATTACCATAATCAGAAAAATCATTTATAAAGTAAATCGGTTTTTTTGTTGGTGTATAATTCCAAAAATCTTTATCATATTCCCATGTTTTATGATGAGTGTTAAGGATGTGTGGAATTATAAAATTGTGTAAACTACTGTAATAGACTAGATTAACATCATCTGTTTCAATCTGCATTAAAGGGATTGCTGAAATATTAATAGCAAGTGCCAGAATTAAATATATAACTGCTTTTTTCATTGTTTTCCTTAAGATTAAAAAAAACCGACATCTATTTGATGCCGGTTTGTTAAAACTAATATCTTATTACCTCTAAGAGATTATTAAAATCTTGATTAGTGGCAACAATACGAGCAAAAATATTACTGTTGATTATATTAGAAATATCTGAATTATTAATAAATTGTGATATACTGTATTGCATTTCAGTATTATTAATTACAAAACCTGAGAAATCTTGATTAAAACGCAATATATGATTCATAAAATCACTAGAATTTATCATATCGCTCGTTATTGAAAATTTTAATCTAAATAACTCAAAATCGGTAGAATTTATCCGGTCCATAACACTATTAAACATCTCAAAATCTGCAGAATTTATCCAGTCACTTAAACTTGTAAATCCTGTTCTAAAAGAGTCAAAATCACTTGCCAAAAACTTTTCAACACTATAAAATCTAAAAGAATGAATTAAAGCTACAGCAAGAACTAAATCCATTTTTTCATTTTCAGGTAAATTCCAGGCATTTAATCTTGTATAGAATTGTTTAAGTTGTTCTAACTCTCCATTTTCCTGCAAGTTTGTTAAATACATTGCTTGTTCAACAGGTAAATTTAAGATAAACATATGAGCATCAAATGCTGTACTCATAAAGGCATTGAAATCCTCTTGTGTCTGTACATTATTAACATTTGCTTCCATTTCCAAATTTGTATAAATCGCCATAAATTGTTTAACATTAATAGCTCTTCTCATGCCTTCCATCATATCTTTGTTTAAAAACACTTCTAATAATTTAGGGTCTTTAGAAATATTTTGCCATTCAGCTGATTGGAAAAACATATTTACTTCATTTTCATCTAACTCGATTTTGCCTGTATCAGAGTTTCTGTAGCGTTCAGCTCTTTCTGCACCACCGATAGAACCTACAGTTAATATTGATTCAGGTGCCGGATATATTCCTGTTATATAAAAAAGCCCCCCTACTAACACGACTATCAGCAATGATAAAATTAGTACCTTTGATTTGATTAAGCCTTTTTGATTATCTAACATCTTACCTCCATAATCATTTTTTTGTAAAATATCAATGATTAGAGAATTTGTCAAGAATTTTTTATTTTTTATTGTTTAAGCAAAGATTAATATTTTTATATTCAGCTTTACCATTGTAATGAAGCTGCGAAAGACTCATAAGATCAACATTTTTTTAGCAAGCCATTGCTATATCTATTTTTAGCGATATATATTTAGAACCATAGCCAAAGGTCTCATAGGCTTTAATCTACCTCCATATTTTGAAAAATATTACTTAGATTTCAATGTGTTTTCAGGCATCTCATTTCTAATATATTGAATATAAACAAATTATGATTTTATAATCAAGTAAGAAAACTCACATACCGTTTGTAATAAAGTTACCATTGAACTAGCAATCATTAACCGACCTCCAAGAGGGAAAAGCAACTTGGAGGTCGGTTAATAGTACATGGTTCTTATGTATTGAATAATATAGTTTTATATCAAATGAACTTTGACCTGGTCATACATCATTAATATTAATAATATTTGCTATACCTTTTTTAAAATTATTATCCTTATGCGACTATCTTGATCGAAAAATATAAAGCTCAAAAAGGAAACTCGAACTACGATTCCTCAAATAAATCACCTTAATCCCAAACATAAAGATGTAAAAATAATTAAAAACCCTCCCTAATAGATTAATCATCAGGGAGGTAACTTTTACTTAAATCCTTAGTTTATAATCTAAAGAATAATTATATCTGATAATTTATTATACCTTCTATCTGCTCAGTCCATTCCACTTCTGTATCTACTCCAAAGACATTGACAGTTGACCTGCCTCTAAACTGAATCTTTTTGTTTCCTCTCAGAT
>CAZJNG010000211.1:0-5172 GCA_964547265.1 uncultured Candidatus Cloacimonadota bacterium
AATATTATATCATTTTATCTCAGATATCACAGATTAGATTTTTTAATACTGCTGTTTCAGTCTCTTTAATATTAGTTGCCAACACAATTCCTGTTACCTTCAGCGGACTTGGTTTAAGAGAAACTGCAGCAGCATTAATCTTACCCAAATATGGCATATCTATAGAACTGGCTGTAGGAGCATCTTTAATTATATTTATCTTGAACTCAGTAATTCCGGCTATTCCCGGTTGCTTTTTAATCAACACAAAAGGAAAATAAATGGACTTCATAATCACACCATATACTTATCTTATAATTTTACCTCTGATATTTTTGGCAGGCTTAGTTGATGCTATCGCAGGAGGAGGAGGCTTAATCTCTGTACCGGCTTATTTGGTCGCAGGACTTCCACCACACATAGCACTTGGAAATAATAAAATGTCTTCATTTTTTGGTACACTCTTTAGTACAATCAGATATTTTAAACATGGCATGATTGATTTGCCTGTTGCCGGTACCAGTGCAGTTTTTGCTCTACTCGGGTCTAATCTGGGTACAAGAAGCGTATTAAGCTTAAACCCATATTTTCTTAACTACATACTTTTAATACTCCTTCCGTTAATCACAATATTTACATTAATCAATAAAAACATCGGTACTCACAATCATTCACATCTGATTTCATTAAAAAAACGAATCTTTTACGCAATATTAGCAGGATTAATCATTGGCTTTTATGATGGATTTTTTGGACCCGGAACCGGTGCATTCCTTATTCTTATCTTTACAATCCTGATGAAATATGATTTCATTGTTGCCAATGGTAATACTAAAGTTATCAATCTGGCATCAAACGCTGCTGCCCTATTTACTTTTATTGTACATGGTAAAATAATTTTTGCGATTGGTATCCCTGCAGCAATATTTGGAATAGCAGGTAATCTGGTTGGCTCTCAACATGTCATCAAAAACGGGAACAAATTAATTAGACCAATATTTTTAACAGTCTTTATTATGTTGTTTTTAAAAATTCTTTGGGATATTATAAAAAGTTAAGAGACTTAGCATACTAAGTCTCTATTTAAACTCATCTTTTCTTCTTTTTGGAACTTGAACCTTTAGATTTAAAAAACTTTTTGTTTTTCCTGGAACTTGATTTATGCTTTATAAATGACTCACTTAAAACAAACAAAATATCATCAGTAACACTCGATAATACAACATCTATATAATCACACAAACGAAATATTCTACCATTTCTTCTACCTTTAATCAGCATATATCTTTCATCAAATTCATAATAATCATCTTTAATCTGATTTAATTTAATTGCTCCTCGCACAGGTAGATCATTGAGTTCGATAAAAATATTATTTGGATTCATGTGTACTATCAATGCTTTATATTGCATGCCGATTTTATCTTTCATAAAGTTAACGAGTAGTTTGCTTTCCATAGCTCTTTCGGACTCATCAGCAATACTTTCCCGCTCTGTTGCAATACCTGCTAATTCAAATAATTTTTCAGGACTTAGCTTCATATTACAATCAGGATCAGATATACTATTTTTAAAGACTGTCTGTTTTAGTTGCATATGCACCAGTAAATCACATAATCTTCGGATAGGAGAAGTAAAATGAGTATATGTTTCAAGTCCTAAACCAAAATGTTTTACAAGATTAGTTGAATATTTAGCTTTCTTCATCGAACGCAAGATCATTCTGTCAAAAACTCTGTGATACCTTTCATCAGGTAGTGCCTCTATGACATTTTGCCATGTTTTATTTAATTGATGTTCCACCGTAAAATGTATGTCATGTATCTTCAGGATGTCTTTTATTTTATTTAAATCCCTTTCATCAGGTTCTTCATGGATTCTGTAAACCGTAGACTTAGTCTTTTTAGTTAATAATTTAGAAACATACTCATTAGCAATTAACATAAAGTTTTCAATCAGCATATGTGATTCTGTTTCTTTGCTTCGAGTAATATCAGAGATATTGCCTTCATCATCAAAGATATAATTTACTTCCGGTAAATCAAATTTTAAGTATCCTCTTTGAGTTCTGTTAAGAGACAAGAATTTTGATAATTTCCTCATGAGTTCTATTTGTTTTTTTAATTCTGCTGAAAACTCAGTACTTTTACCATCAAGGAAATCATCAACTTCTTCGTAAGCAAGCCTTACATTTGAGCAAGTAATAGTTTCATAGATATCTTGATTCTTGATTTTACCTTGTTTATCAAAAACAGTTTTTACAGTTATAGTATATTTTTCTTCATCTGGTCTCAGACTACAAAGTTTATTTGACAAAATCTCAGGCAACATTGGAATGACCTTTTTAGGGAAATAATAACTATTGCCACGACTTACAGCCTCTTCAAATAAACGACTTCCCAGTTTTATATAATGAGCAACATCTGCAATATGGACATATAAAGCCAAATCATCACCATCTTCAACAATAGATATTGCATCATCAAAATCTTTGGCTGAAGCAGGGTCAATGGTTATGGTAAACATATCTCTTAAATCCAGTCTTTTAGCTGAGAAATTACCGTTCTTAATCTCTTGAGTGATGTCAGCAAAAGAAGAAGCCTCTTCAATAACATCATCCGGGAATTCCAATGGCAAGTCAAAATCCCTGATAACTGCTAATAATTCAACTTCCGGATTACCAACTTCTCCAAGTATTTCATTTAACTTACAAACGGGTAATTTATTTTTTTGCCTTAAACCCCAGTTCACTATCTCCACAACTACCTTAAGATTAGAGTCTGTTTTTCTATCTTTAATCACCTCAAACATAGTATGAATTTTTTGATTATCACATTTAAAATACTGTTTATTTCTGACAGTGTCTATTATGCCGATAAATTTATCTCTTTTTCTTTCAATAACCTTTGTGATGATACCATATCTTTTCTCATTTCTGTATCTTTGAATCTCAACTTCGACAGTATCTCCATGATAAGCATTTAATGTATCTTCAGATGAGACAAAAACATCTTTACCTTCGCTGCAAATAACAAAGGCATAAGAAAAATTTTTAGCAAGTGAAGTAGCATCAAATCTTCCAATCACTCTTTCATTAGATTTATTACCTGATATTTCATTAAAATCTTTAACTATACTATCTGTTTCTGCAGACTCAGCAGTAATTCGTTCATTATCTTGAACAGCATTATCATCTGTAAACTCAAAACATTTTTCCGATATTGCTGAATATCTTTTAGAAATTTTCATGATGTAGCCGTCTTTATACAAATCATTTAGTATTGTTTGAATCTCAGGTCTGTTCTCTTTTTTTAAGCCTAAATGAGCTGTAATTTGAGTTACTGTATATGCTTTATCCATTTTATTAACCAAAAAATCAACAATGTCTTTTTTTATCGGTACCATTAAAATTGCTTCCCTACTTTCTCTTTTAACAATGCTATTATCTCTTTTTTCTCTTCTTGTGTCTTTGAGAACCTAATCGACTGACCTCTAAAAGAATCTAACCTTCGTGGTCTTTTAAAAGTGCTTAACATAATGCCGTTTTTATCTGCATAGAAACATCCAAAATCAGAATATTTCTTTTCAACCTTAACAATAAGATATTGAACTAAAACACAGTCTTCAAAAAAATAATAACTCGTTGGCACAAAATAAGGGAAGATACCAATAAATAAAATAAATATTCCCAAGACATAATACAAAGGCTGATCCCACTGAACTATTGCTAATTCCCACAAAATCCAAGCAACCATCACAATCACTGCCATTACTAAGATTGACATTTTCGGCTTATCCAATAATGGAAACGAAGTCCATTTAAGTAAGGCTTCTTCTTTATTCAACATTTTGCACCTGCTCTCTACATCTTTCAATTTCTTCCTTAATAATCAAAATAGACTCAAAAGTATTACTTGTATTATACTTTGCTGAAATAGTATTTGCTTCTCTCTGCATCTCTTGCAATATAAAGTTTAATGATTTACCGACACTTTCATTATCATCAGCATCAATATACTTTTTTGAATTCTGCAAATGACTTTCAAGCCTGACTATTTCTTCAGTAATATCACACCGGTCAAGATACATTGCTACTTCCAGCATAATTCTTTTTTCTATATCAGTATTTATATCCTCATTTAAAAGATTTACGATATTAAGCTTTAAAGTATTATACAGCTGATTTTTATATTCCGGAATTGTAGCCTTAATCAAATCCAGGTTAGTCATTATTCTATTAAAAGAATGAATAAAATAGTCTTTTAAATTTTTACCTTCTGCCAATGCTAAAACTTGATGATTTATTATTGCAGAAGTAAGCAACTCTAACACCCAAACTTTGAATGAAGGGTTATCGAAACTATATATCAATCTTTTTTCTACATCATCGTCAGAAGTGATAAAATCTATACCTGCATCATTTGACACCTTAGTAAAAACACTCCTGATAATCATCTCTAGATTTATTTCTTGATTTATTTGTAAAGTATCCTTAATTTCATTCAGCATTTTATAAAATGACAACAGTTTATCTTTGTTAACAGAGAAATCTGTCTTTCTATTATCAGTAAAAGAAATCTTTAAATCTATTTTTCCTCGCTTAAGATAAGAATTAACAATATCTCTGATTTCTTTTTCAACCGGATAAGTGATATTATAAGATTTACTCTGAATTTCAAGGCTTGTATTTAACTTAAAATCAAAATTTTTATTATTAACAGATTTAATTTCTACTTCAATCTCTAAATCATTCTTCTCTCCAAATGAACCCTTAGCTTTACCATAGCCGGTCATACTTTTCATTATATTTCTCCTGTATTTTTAATAAGAAAAAACTATACCTGAATTAGGGAAAATCCACATATCAGATTTAGTTTTTACTTTTATTGAGTTTGCTTTTTTAATACATTCAGGAAATCTTTCTCTACCTGCAAATATACTTGTCATCTCAACATTTATTAGCTCATCGGGATAAGTAAAACTTACCTCAGCTCCTTTTGTTATCTCATTAATATACACTGTCAACTGATGTGAGTTTTTTGGATAAATAGTTTCTGTTTCAATAAAGTAAGTAACAACTTCTCCGTTGAACTCTTTTAATATGGGATGAGTCATAGTAAACAAAATGCCTTTATCAGGTTTACAGTTAAGTGGATAACTATCATAAACAATTGAAAGATCAATATCATTTAC
>CAZJNG010000212.1:0-5171 GCA_964547265.1 uncultured Candidatus Cloacimonadota bacterium
TCCAACATTAAGAAACACATCACATGAGTTATAATCTTTTTTCTGCTCAAAATTAAAAACAAAGAAGTCATTATCGTGGCAATCGAAACACCAAAATACTTTATATTATAATGCTGAGCTGTGCTTGATAAGAAATAAGAAAATAATAAGCCACCAATCAGTATTAGACTTGCAATAATTAGAGAGTAAAAGGCAGGTATATTGGCTTGCATTTCTCTGGAAATCTCATTTTTCTTTATGGTATATCTTAAAAAATATGGTATCAAAAATGATTTAAAAACCAATGTCTCAAAAATCAAAAAAATAAAAGATACTGTGTCTAGATGCTGATATGACATCAAGACTATTATAAATAAGATAAAGCCTTGAACGGCAAGTATATTAATATACTTCATCAAACGACCTGTCATCACTGCCAGTAAAACACTGATACTAAAAACTACTAACAATAACTCAAGCATAAATCTACTCCCTATACCTTTATAAAATTAGAATCAATACACATAAGATTGACGCAATTGAAATGCTTAAAAATATAAACTGTGGTACATGTGACATCCTAAATCTTGATACACATGATTCCAAAAGCCCTACTATCATAGCCATAACTAACTGCATAATTATAAAATAGAAAACATAAAATGACGATACTGCCAGATAGTTAAGCAATAAGCTAATAATCAAGGAATTGAAGATAAAGAGTTTTAAACCTGAGGCAAAATGTATTATAGCTAAGTCTATACCTGAATAATCCAAAACCATAACTTCATGAATCATAGTTAATTCTAAATGTGTCTTAGGGTCATCCACCGGAACTCTGCAAGTCTCTGTAAGCATTATAACAAATATAATAAATATTGCCGGGACAGTAAACACTACTGAGTGGTTAATAGTAATCAATAAATTACTAAAATTCAATACATCCTTATTTAGGAAAGCCAACGAACCAAGTAACATAAACAAAGCAGGTTCTGCTACTACTGAGAAACTGATTTCGCGATTAGCACCCATTCCTTCAAATCCTGAGCCTGTATCTAAAGCACCAAGTATCATAAAGAATCTGCCTAAACCGAGTATATAGCAAAAAACAATAAAATTACCCTGAAAACTTAACAATGAAGTTGATTCTATAACAGGGATTAACAAGGCACCAAATAATAAACAAGCCAAAGAAATTGTCGGAGCTAGTTTAAATACTATACTTGTTGTTTGACTTATTACTTGATCTTTCTTTATTAATTTAAAAAAATCATAGTAAAACTGGAGTATCGGCGAACCTTGTTTACCTGCCATAAAAGCTTTAGTTTTATTGATAAATCCAAGTAACAGCAAAGGCATAGTTACGATTAAGACCAAAGTTAATATTTCAATCATAATTTATCTACTTTCTTTATGTTGCCATAAAAGTGTATATTACTGTTATGATAATTGTTACCATAATGAACAAGACTGCATAAATTAAATAACCCTGTATATGATTAGTAGATTTAACGGACAGTCTGTTAAATAAATAAGAAAAAACCCTGTGAATATTTCTAATAAAATCATCATAACTATCTGTATATTCTCTATGATATGTTGTATTTTGAGGGAATAATCCAAAAATCTTTTCTTTACTTTCTCTTTTCTTGATAAAGGGAAATATCAAGGAATAAAAACTTTTAGCAAGACTATGACCTGTATATTGAAAACGACCTGTTAAAAGCATTTTTGAAGCTGTTTTATCCTGATTATTTTCAAGTACAGTAATACTATCATCTTGCTTGTTAAACCTGTATCCGCATGACCAAGTAATAGACTTTGCTGTAAGATGCTTTTTAGTAAGCAGATACCGGAGAAAATATATTATTCCGGTCAAGCTAATAAATGCTATCATATAATATGATAACTGTTGTAAATGATGGTATATGTTTAAGGAGTAAGCATCATTAATAAACGAAGATACAGGCTTGGAAACAAATAAATAGGCTTTATGAGGAAACAAACTAATCAAAAACATAAAAAAGACAAGAATAAATAATTCTGAAACCTTCTCATTTTTAACAGGTGTTTTAGTTTGTTCTATTCTATGATTCCCCAAAAAAACCGTACCTATTACCCTTGTAAAGGCAAAGATAGTCATAACTCCGACCAGCGATAAACCTATAATTGACATAAGCATTAAAAAAGAAATATTCAATCCTTGAGCAGAAATACCTTTAAACAGTCCGATATAAATCAAGATTTCACTTATAAATCCATTTAGCGGAGGTAGCCCGCAAATAGCTATTGCACCAACTAAAAATAATAATCCTGAATAAGGCAAGTTCTTTAACATAGCACCCATTTTTTCAATATTTCTTGTATGTGTAAAAAGATAAACATTTCCTACACAATAAAATAATAATGATTTATATATCGAATGATTTAGTATATGAAAAAAACTTCCGGTAAAGCCCAGCATGGCAATTATTGGATTGTTTATGTATAAGCCCAATAAGCCCAAAGACATTCCTAAACCAATAATACCAATGTTTTCTATACTGGAATATGCAAGTATTCGCTTTATATCTGACTGCAAGATAGCCTGAGCAATCCCCCATAAACAACTCAACAAAGAAAGTATTAGCAAGACAATAATAAAACTTAACTCAGGCAATCCAAAGATGAGCAATGTTCTAAACATTCCATATAAACCGATTTTTATCATAACTGCTGACATAAGTCCTGAAATATGTGTCGGTGCTGCCGGATGTGCCTTTGGTAACCAGGTATGAAAAGGTAAAAATCCTGCTTTTATAGCAAAGCCTACTGATAATAGTGCTATAACTGCATATCTAAGCTTGTCGCTCATTACTGCTAAACTTAACTCACTAAAACTCAAACCTTGTTTACTATTTAATATTGCTATAAGAAAACCACTAATTAAAAGCAAAACTCCGATATGCATTATCACAAAATATTCTAAGGCTATCTTTAAGACCTCTTTTTTATCATGTTCAAACACAATCAAAAATAAAGAACTCAAACTCATCAACTCCCATACTATTAAAAATAATAGTACATTTTGTACACTAAGTACCCAAAACATACTCACTATCATAAGAGATATTAACGCCTTATGAGTTCGTAAATAATAAATACTTTGTTGATAAGCCTGTAGATATTTCTTAGCATACAAAACACTAATAAAGCCAATCACACCTGTTATTATCATAAAAAATGAAGAAAGACTATCAATAATAATGCTGACATCACTATATGGATATAGCCTAAAACTAAAACTCAAGTCTATACCGTTTATGATGACATAGATAGCTGGGATTAAACATAATACAATACCTGTCGCATTTAGTAAAATAAAGTAATTAACACTTGTTTTTTTAGCGATTATTGAACTTAATCCACACAAAATTAATAATAGACTGCCAATAAAAAATAGATTAATCACAATCTTTCCCCATTTTTTCTTGCCATTGTTTTTCTTTTTGTTTTAAATATTCTATGTATTCGTTTCGAACGCTTCTATTTTCTAAAAGTGTTATAAAATCATTGTCCTGACAAGCAAAACTCAATTTTGATAATATCTCTAAATGTCTTTTAGCGTTAGAACTAAAGATTAAAAATATTGTATGTAAAGGAATTTCGTCAATACTGGGATATTTCATTATGTTATTCAGAAAGATGATTGAAATAGATTCTTGAGTACTATCTTGAATGATTGGGTTTCTTGGATGGGGAAAGGCAATACCTTTTCCAACTGTTGTAGGCATCATAGATTCGCGTTCTAATAATAACTCTAGGACCTCTTCCCTATTACAATCATCCGGTAACTTTATTATCTTCAAAGCATTAGATAAAATATTGGCAATGTTATCACCTTCAATATGATAATATATTCCACCATTTTCTATTAGATTAACTATACTGACATCTTTATCTGTCATCTTAATATCTAATATTTTTTCTGAAACCTGCATATTATTGCTGATAATCCACTCATTTATCTCAGCTCTGTGAAACCTGTACTGATGATTAATTCTGTAATATGGTATCTTTTCCTGCTTAATCCACCTGTAAACAGTCTTTTCTGAAACATTGAGTAAGGCACAAATATCTTTAATCTTTAAGTTCATTTAAGCTCCTTTGAGTGCAAATGTCCTAAAATGTCTTTTAATGTCAAGAATATTTTTAAGCTTTTTTCTGTATAGAAATTTGAATTTTTTTAAAATTAATGATTCAGAGTAACATCAAATCAGCTTATTTTAACTCAACATTCATTAGGCTTTTTTCAAGTGACCTCCAAGAGGGAAAAAAGCATCTTGGAGGTCACTTGATGATTAGCTTATTTAAACTTGCAACGAACAAAGTGAGTGTGATTCGAGGATGACAAGAGATTTCAGAGGCGGTCTCAAAATGTAGATATATAACCGCAATGGAAACCGGACGGCTCGTCCGGTCATTTCAAAAAACATTTTAATCTTATAATTTGTTGTAATTCAAGAAATTAAGGTTTGTGAATCATACTCATAAAAACTGCCGAGACGAGCCGTCTCGGTACCGGCTTTAATAGGTTTTTAGCATTTTACGACAGCCTCTTCAGTCTGTGGGTTAAAACCTTCACCACCAACACTTTACCCACTTCATTGGGTGAAAAATATCTTCGACACAGAAACAGCAGAGAGGATCAGATGATTTCAAGATACGCTATATCATTCAAATAAAATAATTTTCCGGCTTTCAAGAAATACTTACTAACCGGAAAATTTATTTTTTTGTATTTGTTCTGTCAGCAGAAACAGGAAATTGATTTGTTCAATTAAGATATCCATCATTTTTGAGCTACGGAGCAAACGAAGCGTAATTGTTGTTGCTATTATCAGGGTTGTTGTTGTTACGATTAGTGCTACTGCAGTTCTCGGCATTGTTGTTCCAGCTACCACCACGCAAACCACGGTTAGATCTCTTCAATCAATTCTCTTTGAAATATCGATTGTCGTAAATTAAAAGTATTAGCTTTTCTAGCAAAGTTTATTTGAATATTTCGATGAAAGTGGTTCACTTTCATCGAAATATTCAACAGAGCTTATATTATATTTTTACATTTTCTCCGTGCTTACGCACGGAGTTATACACATATCGTGCCTCCGGCACTTATCTGATTATATTTTGAAGTCAATATAAATCTTGTA
>CAZJNG010000213.1:0-5149 GCA_964547265.1 uncultured Candidatus Cloacimonadota bacterium
AGTTTTAATTTGCCCGACAAATATTTACCGGTTAAAGATTTTTCATTAGCTTTTACTTGTTCTAAATCTCCAAAGGCAACAATCTCCCCTCCATTAACTCCGGCTAATGGACCAAAGTCAAGGATTTTGTCTGCTGAACGCATCATGTCTTCATCGTGTTCAACCACAATGATAGTATTTCCTATATCTCTGAGATGCAATAACATCTCAATTAATTTCCCATTGTCTCTTTGATGTAAACCAATGCTTGGTTCGTCCAGTATGTACATAACACCAACTAAGCCACTGCCTATTTGCGAAGCTAGCCTTATCCTTTGAGCTTCACCACCGGATAAGGTTGGCGATCGTCTGTCAAGAGTGAGATAATGCAATCCGACATTCTCTAAAAACTTCAATCTTGCAATAGTTTCTTTTAATAAATCGGTTGCTATGATTGCCTGATTCCCTTGTAAATTAAGATTATTAAAAAATGTGAGAGCATCACTTATTGATTTTTGTGAAATTGTAACTATTGTTTCATCAGAAATCTTAACAGAGAGTACATCCTTTTTTAATCTTGCTCCTTCACAGACATGACAGGGTTTATCTGATAGATATTGTAAATACCATTGTCTCATTGCTTCGGATGTAGTTTCACGCATTCTTCTTTCAAGTGTGTTAATTATTCCTTCATATCTGGTAGAAAATTCGCCTGAACCATTTTTACTTTCCCATTGAACCTTGAATTTTTTGCCTTTTGCTCCATACATAAGTACATGTTGTATTTCCGGACATAAGTCTTTCCAGGCTGTCTTTAGTGAAAAATCAAAAACTTTTGCCATTTCTAGAAGTTTCTGAAAAGTCCAACTGTTCTTTTTATCACTCAATTTACCCCAAGGGGCAACAGCTCCATCTATGATTGAAAGATTTTTATCTATAATAATTAAATCAGGGTCAAATTCCATTTTGGTGCCGAGACCGTTACAATTGGGGCACATACCTAATGGGGAGTTATATGAAAAATGTTGAGGGATTAAGTCAGGGAAACTTATACCACATTTTGCACACGAGTTATGCTCAGAGATTAGTTCTTGTCTGTTTTCTTCTATGTAGTCAATCTTTACCATTCCACTTGTTAATTTAAGACAGGTTTCAATTGAGTCTGTTAGTCTGGTCTGTATATTTTCTTTAATTACTATTCTATCTACAATTACATCTATTGTGTGTTTACTTTTTTTATCTAAAATAATTTCTTCTGATAAATCTCTTATTTGTCCATTTATGATAACTTTAGTAAAGCCTTCGCGACGAAGTTCATCAAGCTCATCTTTATGTTCTCCTTTTCTGCTTTGAATAAGTGGAGCTAAAATCTGTATCTTAGTTTTTTCCGGTAAAACAATAAGTCTGTCAACAATTTGATCAATACTTTGTGAACTAACCTCGTCACCGCAATTATAGCAATATTGTTTACCTATTCGGGCAAATAATATTCTCAGATAATCATAAATCTCGGTAACGGTTCCAACAGTTGAACGAGGATTTTTACTTGCTGCTTTTTGATCAATTGAAATTGCCGGAGATAAACCTTCTATATAATCAATCTTTGGCTTTTCCATCATACCTAAAAATTGTCTGGCATAACTTGATAAGGATTCCATGTATCTTCTTTGTCCTTCAGCATAAAGGGTGTCAAATGCCAGTGATGATTTACCGGAACCTGACACTCCGGTAAAGACAATCATTTCATTTCTTGGTAATTCTACATCTATTCGTTTTAAATTATGCTCATGAGCACCTTTGATAATTATTGACTCTTTCATTATTACCTCTTGAGTTACAAGATATTTTCCCTTAGAAAATTGTCAATAACTATTTTTGCATATTTGCAAACAAGCTTAAGGATGCTATTGCAATTAAGAAAGCTATTATAAGCTAAAGTTTTTTTAAGATGATTAATTTTTACATCTTTATATTTTTGTATTGACAAACAAAATTAAATAGTATCATATTAAATTACATGAGTTGTTAGTATTTTTGTCTAATAGAAACTCATAATATAAAAAAGGAGTTATGAATTTATGGATAATGTTAATAATAAAACAAAAAGCCAATTAGATAGTTTGTTTGCTAATGTAGGAACTTATAGAAATTCTCAAGACTATAGAAATTTATTTAATTTTATAAAGAGATTTCCAAGAATTGCACCTTTTAATGCTATGCTATTGCATATTCAAAATCCAAAATGTACAGAAGTAATGACATCTTCAGACTGGTATGATTTAAAAAAAAGAAAGATAAAAGCAAATGCAAGACCTCTTGTAATTCTTGTTCCATTTGGTCCTGTTGATTTTGTTTTTGATATTAGTGATACATATGAAGATACCCCTGTAGATAATTTTCTAAATAATATTTTTATAGAAGCACCAGAAAATCAACCAATAAACTCTATTAATCAATATAACTCGGAAGATAATAATCAATCATTTGATGAGCAAGTATTAGATCCTTTTTTTGTTCGTGGTGAACTGGATACTTCTTTGATTGATTGTGTAATTAATAATCTATCAAGCTATGGTATAGCATACAAAAAGCAGAATTTTAATATTTTTTTAGCAGGTAGAATTGAAGAACTTAAAGCTTGTGAACAAAAAACTCTTATCAAAAAATATAAAAATATACAATACAAGATTAACCTTACTCATATGATAAGTCTTAATAGAAATAAAACACATTTAACGAACTTTGCTACTCTTATTCATGAGTTAGGACATTTCTTTTGTGGGCATTTAGGCTCTGTATTAGAAGAAAAGATAAGCGACAGGTCTTTTTTATCAAAAAATGAGGTAGAGTTTGAAGCAGAAAGTATTAGTTGGCTGATTTGTGAAAGATTAAAAATTATCAATCCATCAGCTGAATATTTAAGTGGATATCTAGAAATGAATGATATAATCCCTGATATTAGTTTAGAAACCGTTTTAAAAGTTACAGGTATTATTGAAAAAATGATTAATTCTCACATAACACCATTAAAAGAAGTTGTATTAGAAAAAAAGAATTTGAACTAATTATTTGTCAATTTATACTTGTTATTGCTCCTATAGTAAAAAGACCTAAGTATTAGTTGGAGCAGAAATTCCGGTATTAGTTTCTTGCCCTTATGAACTTACTCTTTTACCGAAAACCTGGTTTAAATTGCTAATTACTAAATTGAAATTTCCCTCAAATTTTTGATTGATAGAATCATAAGAACCTATCAATCTTTCATAGATTGGATTACCAAATATATCTTTTATGTCAATTTCTCTCCTGGATGCAATATTTGAAACAAAGACCTCTTTTACTTTCCTTAAAATCACAATTTGTTCATCTGTGAAATTGTAAGTATGAATGTATGACAGATAGATTTTTTCAATTCTTTCTTTTGGTGTTGGTATCTTCTTTTTGCCTAATGCATGTAAGAAGAAGTCCCATATAGAACCTTCAGGATAATCAAACATCTTTTGCAAATGACCTTCATCCAAAAAGGTCTCTGGTAAACTAAGCCATTTATTAAATTTTGCCAGTTCTTCTTCTGTTGGTTGATAATCTGGTTGCTGTGCTTTTTCTTTTAATTCTACAATAAATGGCTCCTGACTTTTATTTAATTCTTCCTCAAAAATGCGTTTTGCTTCTTCAATAGGAATATTATCTTTAATTATTATAGAATCTCCAAGTATCTCTACTCGTTGAATCATATTTGCAGGATCGGGATTATCAATTAGAAAATAGTCACCTTTTGGCATGACTGTACTACTAGTATTTCTTTTGGCCTCACCAGATTTAATTATTTTTTTGTTTTCTTTTAAAGTTCCTTTTCCATTATCTTCCATGCGTCTGCAAAGACCGACAAAATCAAGGATTTGAAAACTAAATTTTCCCGTTTTCGGATCAAGACGAGTTCCTCGACCAATCATTTGAATATACTTTCCAACTGATTTTGTTAAAACGGCAAAAGCAATATAACGAACGCAAGGAATATCTACACCGGTACTCAAAATATCTACAGATACAGCAATATATGGCTTTTGGTAGGGTTTTTTAAACCATGCTTTTAGTGTTTCATTTAGCTCATTGTTTTCAGAGATAACAGCCTCAGCATAAAAGGGCTTTTCAGAATTGTCGTTTAGAAAGACTTTATTAATAGCTTTTGCCAACTCAATACAATGAGCCTGACTTACACCAAACAAAATTATTTTCTCACCATATTGAGTGTTTTTTTTAAGTTCTTCTGCAATTCTTATGCAATTTTCTTCAGAAATAAATTTACGGTTAAGTTGTTCTAATTTTAACTTTTTTTCAACTTCTAAAGCTATTACATATCTTTCTTTCGGGTCAAGTACATGATCAAATTCTATTCCATTTTGACTGGCTTCTTCAACCAATGAAGAGATTAACTCTACCGGTTTGTAAGGAGCTAAAAATCCTTCATCTATTCCACGCCTGATGTCAAACTGAAAATCAGGTTCACCGGTTTCACATCCAAATAGTTTATATGTGTCCATGATTGCCAAATCATCATCGTCAACCTCTGCTCCTTCTTTAGGAATAGCAATGCGTGGTGTTGCGGTTAAACCAACTCTTGGACAAAGAAAGTGGTCAAAAATCAGTTTACGGTTTACATTTATACCTCGATGACACTCATCCACAATTATTAAATCATAGAAGTTTGATGGTAAATCACTGTGAATTAATTCAAGAGTGTCGATGACTACTATATGGATACTTGCATTTCTTCTTGTCCTGAAATTAGAAGTAGTAATCCAACTTGAAGTATATTCACGACTAATTAATGCAAATCCATCATCAACCGCTTGTTTCGCAAGCATTCTCCTGTCAACCACAAATAATACTCTTTTAGCTAAGCCACTGCTCAACAATGACTTTACCAAGGCAACTGCAGTTCTTGTTTTTCCAAGACCTGTTGCCATGTGGATAAGCATTTTTGGTTTACCGGCTTTATAGCTTTCAATAATGTTGCGAATACATTGCAATTGATAGAATCTTTCTTTACCAACAGTTTGGTCGTACCCACCTGCAATGCTTATGTCAATGGTAATTTCTTTGTTGGATGTTATTTTTTTCTGTTGCTCAATTTTGAGCTTCATTTCTTCTAAACTCATGAATGTAGTTA
>CAZJNG010000214.1:0-5135 GCA_964547265.1 uncultured Candidatus Cloacimonadota bacterium
CAATTATCTTTTGATTCTTGACAAAAATCACTTCTTTAAGATAATGCACTTAAATTTATTATTTAGGCGGATAATTGTCATATATAGTTTTCAAAATCAGTTTTAGGATAAAGATACTTATAGTAATTACTTACTTTATATTTCTACAAAATACACTTAATTGTAATGAATATTATTATTACAATCCTGATATCAAGGTTGGTTCAGAAGCTTATTTTAACCCTATCAGCATGTCACTCAACGGAGGTTTTGATATTTTAAGAAATGGAGCACATGATAAAAGACTTACAAGTCAGCATTATGCTATCGGCTTTAAATATGTCATGAAAAGTTTAGCCAAACCGATAACAACAATCGAGGATGTCGGATGGAAAACATTTTTTGAACAGGAATTTCCTAATTTCAAACTGCAAAAAGAAAACCTCAATTTCATGCCTAACTTCCCCATACATACTCTAGGCGAAGGAATGAGATTTGTTAAAGTTTCAGAATGGTATCACTATCATAATTATCCCTATCCTAAAACTTTAGGTCTTTTAACTTCAATTACTTATCAATTATTAAATGAAACTCTTGAACAAGGTGATTTGCAACAAAGAAGGATAGATCCGGTAGCAGATGTTCATTTTTATAATAATCTTGGATTTCTAATGTTCTCTTTTGATTCTGTAAACAGATTTTTTTCTGAAACCTTTGTAATCAATGACTGGTCACTACAACCAATGTATAACCCATTAAATGATTTTGTGGAAAATGCCGGTGAACAGTATATGGGAAAATTACATCTGAAGAATAATTATTCATTATTTTGTTATTGGGGCATGGATTTCTTGATAGGTACAAGTATCAAAAAGAAAAACGATTATTCAATTTCTGTTGGAGTAGGCCAAGTAGCTCACAGAATAGAAACAAAGCTGATTGATGATGTTTTTGTTCCGGTAGTTTCTACTGTTGATTATGCTTTAGGAATATTTTATGATTACAATAATTCATTGTTGGCAAATACACATCTCTCATTTAATAAAAAATTTTTAAGGATAAAAACTAATATTTATCCCGGATTCATGGAATTCTCAGGATTGCAACCGGGTTTATTCACTCAAATTACAAACAAAGACAACAAATTCCATGATATACTCTTTGGTATTAGTGTCAACAAACTACCTTTTGGTTTAGTTTTTGGCGATTCTAAAATAAATAAAGAAATTTTTTAAAATGACAACTCAACTATTTTTTCCGGAGATAATATGAAAAAAGTATTTATTGAAACCTTAGGCTGTAAAATTAATCAATCTGAATCATCTTGTATTCTCGATGAATTCATTCAAAGAGGATTTGAAAAATCAACCTCTATTAATGAAGCTGATATTATTATTATAAATACATGCACAGTAACAAACAGAACCGACTATAAAAGCAGATACCTGATTAAAAAAACTGTCGAATTAAAACAAGCCAATCCGGCTCTCATTATAGCGGTTACGGGTTGTTACAGTCAGAGATTTTTTGATGATGCACAAAAAGAAGAAAAAGATTCTACAATCTTGAAATCAGCCTTGATTGATTACATTATTGATAATAATAATAAGAACTCTATTGTCAATATAATCTCCGAAAAACAAGAAACTCCTGATTTTGTTAATGCAACACAATTTAAAACCTTTTCTGAAATGAGTATGAATGATATATCAGATAAAAGTAGAGCATTCTTAAAAATTCAGGATGGGTGCGATTTCTATTGTTCATATTGTGCTGTACCATACGCTAGAGGAAAACCAAGAAGTCGCTCAGTAACTAACATAAAACATCAAATAGAACTTCTCTTAGATAATAATTTTAAAGAAATTGTACTCTCAGGTATAAATCTGGGTTTATTTAACAATGAATTACTTGATGATTATGATTTAGCTAATCTCATCAATGATATCTGTCAAAATGATAGATTAAAACTTATCAGACTTAGTTCTATTGAACCTCAATTATTTTCTGAGAAGCTCTTGAAAGCAATAAAAAACTGTAGTAAAATATGTTCACATTTTCACTTACCCCTACAAAGCGGTTCTGATACACTTCTAAATAAACATAGAAGAAGATATACTGTAAATGATTTCAAAAATACTGTTAAACAATTAATTGAAATATCTCCAAATGCTGCTCTTGGTTTTGATGTAATTGTCGGACTTCCGGGAGAAACAGATGAACTATTTCAAGAAACATTCAGATTACTTAATGAACTTGACTTCACTTACCTGCATGTATTTATCTACTCAAAAAGAAAAAATACACTCGCTGCAAATATGAAAGATCAGGTACATGGCTCTGTTGCTCATGAAAGAAGTAAACTCCTTGCAAACCTTTCAAACCAAAAAAAACAAGATTATATTAGTAAGCTTATTAACCAATCGGTTATTCTTAAAGGAGTTGTAGAAAAAAAGACAGATCTTCTTTACCATACTACTTCCGATAAATATATAAAAGCTTATTTTAAATCGGTAAATATCAATTATAATGCGAAAGATTTTGTTAAAATAAAACCCATTAAGACATATAAAGACGGCATTCTATGCGAGGTAGTTCATGATTAAAGTAAAAAACTTAACCGTAAAATTTGAAGATAACATTATATTAGATAATGTGTCCGCTGATATTCATAAAAATAAACTTACTTCAATAATAGGTAAATCTGGTTCAGGTAAAAGTGTATTCATGAAAACAATAATAGGTCTGCTCAAAGCATCCGAAGGTGATGTCTTTATTGATGATTTACATTTAAAATCTTTGTCAAAACAACATAAAAAAGAAATTCAAAAAAGAATATCTATGGTCTTTCAAAACTCAGCCTTGTTCGATTCACTCAATATCTTTCAAAATGTGTCTTTCCCTCTTTATGAGCATACTAGCTTAAACTATAAAGATATCCTTGAAAAAGTTAATTATACTCTTGAATTGGTAAACCTTAAAAATATACTTGATTTATATCCTTCTGACCTTTCAGGCGGTATGAGAAAAAGAGTTGCTTTAGCCAGAGCAATAATACAAGAACCTGATTATATTATTTATGATGAGCCTACCACAGGACTTGACCCGGTAACCTCAGATGAGATAATAAACCTTATCGGCAATATACACAAGTCATTAAAAATGAGTTCAATAGTTATAACTCATGACCCGGAATGTATTAAACAATTAACTGAAGATTTAATTATGATTGATAACAAAAAAATAATCTTTCAAGGAACACTAGAAGAATTTCATTATGTCGAACACCCTGTCGCAAAATCATTTATTTATCATATTTTTGAACAGTAGGATACTAATATGAAGAATTTAAAATTTAAGAAAGATGACTTTATTGTTGTCATGACCGGTGCAGGAATCAGTGCAGAATCAGGCATAAAAACATTTAGAGACAATGATGGGCTTTGGGAAAATCATCGAGTTGAAGATGTAGCGACACCGCATGCGTTTAAAAAAGACCCTAAACTTGTTTGGAATTTTTATTAACAAAGATATTTTCAAGCTATTGAAACAAAACCTAATCCGGGACATTATGCCTTAGTAGAGTTAGAAAATAAGCTTAATGATAATTTTGTGCTAATAACTCAAAATGTTGATGGTTTACATGTTGTCGCAGGATCTAAGAATCTTATTGAAATGCATGGCAGCCTACATAGATGTTTTTGTTCTTCATGTAAAAAGAAATATGATATTAAAAATATTGATTTAAGTTATGATATACCAAAATGTCCTGCTTGTAATAAATTTTTACGACCCGATATTGTATGGTTTGGAGAGATTCCTTATGAGTTGAATCCTATAAACGAAGCTTTAAATAAAGCAACTGCCTTTATCAGTATAGGAACAAGCGGACAAGTTTATCCTGCTGCACAATTTATTACAATTTGTAAATATAATGGAATAATGACTATAGGCATTAATCTTACTCGACCTGAAAATAAACATTCTATGGATTATTTCTATCAAGGTAAATCAGGAGAACTATTACCTGAGCTTGTCAGAGATTGGTGTAGTGATTTATAAAATTTTTAAAAAAATATAAGCACATAGCTTGCTATGTGCTTATTAAATAACTAACTTTTTATTCTTTTTCAGTCTCTTCTTCTAAATTATCCGGATTATTAGGTTCAGCATTATTTTGATTACAAATATTTTCATCAACTTCATTAGTAGTACAGTCTTCAGTTTCTTTTCTATGCTTTGTGATTGAACTTTTAATATATTTATGAGTTGAAATATTCAATTTAGATAGGCTTGGATAATAATCAGCAATATATCTATTAATTTGACTATCCAAGTCAAAATTTAAATTTTCAAATGTTTCAGGGCTAAGCCCGATTGCTAAAGATAAAGAATTTAACCTCATATTAATATCAACATTTGGTTTTTCATCTAAAAGGTCAGTTAGATAATCAGGTAATGTCTTTGATAGTTTTATTATCTCACTCATTCTCTGATAACCTTTAAAACCAAGATAACCAAATCCGGCAATTGCTCCAAAAGTAAACACTTTTTTCCAAATGCTACTCATTTGACCTCCTTAATTATTTACAATATTAACGATATAATGATTTGATCTTACCCCATGAAGATGACTGAATTACTGTTCTATTAACATTAATATCTCCTCGATGTCTCGGATGAAGAGTAAAACGATTAAAAGAAAAATCAATAATTCCAATAACAAATGAATAAGATTCTCCGGTAGTAAATGTAATATCAGAAAAGTCTGATCTGAACCCATTACCTAGAAAAATATTTGAGCTTGAATCTCCAATTTGAGCTAAATAATTACCATTTAAGCCTGATTTGCACTCAATATTATTTAGTCGTACAAGTACAGCCTCATAAGCTTCTGAGGTTAAAGCTTCATTTACATTTAGATTAACAGGTTCAGGAAGAGGGGTATTTCGAAGTAATGTACGAAAATTTTGTACATTGGTAATCATAGTCATTCCCATAATTTCAGAGACCTTACCTTGTAATTCGATAAAATCTCCAACTCTTACCTTTCTGCTATTATCATCAACACAAATAGCAGACCAAGCACCTCCTTGAGGTTCACTGACAAAATAACGATTTCCTTCAAAACCAACAGCAGTAACAACTCCTTGAAT
>CAZJNG010000215.1:0-5097 GCA_964547265.1 uncultured Candidatus Cloacimonadota bacterium
ACGACAATTTGTTCATTTTTATAAGCTGTTGTCTTATCGACGGTTGCCAATAAAAATGAGTCATTTCCGGAAATATTTGAAGAATCGTGTTGCCTGCCTCTGTTTTGTTGTTGACTGGCTATCTGATCTGTTATCGTAACTAAAATTGGGTTTGTAACAAATTTTTTATTATTGACAGATACTGTTATTGCAGGAATTTGTTTTTGACCCTTTTCTTTTGATAATAAGGTGTAGGTGATTTTTTCGGTTTTTTGAGAGCTTACCTGTCCATTTACCATACTAAATGAAGAAGAAGTCGAAGTAGATGAACTTAAGACTTCAAAAGGTATGTTTGATAGGTCAGGCTTTTGAAAATTCTTAATATCTCCTGCTCTAACCTCTATTGTGTATCTGAATACATCATTTTCCTGCACTTGATTTCTGTCTACATAAGCTTCAACAACAGTGTCTTCAGCATATATTAAATTACAAATATTAAAGATTAGTAACAGAGTAAAAAATATTATTAATCTGTTAGATTTCATTAATATCTCCTCACTAGAATGTTGTACCAAATTGGAAATGTGGTTCCCATTTTTTAAACTCAAAATTATGAGCATAGTCAAACCCGATCAAACCAAAAGGAGTTCTGATTCTGATACCCATCCCGGCACCTTTTTTGAAATCGTTAAAGTTGAAATCTTCCAGTTTGTTGAAACAATTACCCGAATCCAAAAATAAAAGTCCTACTACCTGATCAGATGAGATAGGGATACCTAATTCTGTAGAAAAAAGTATTTCTCTTGCACCTCCATCGACCGGTCCAATAGATCTGTCTGAATAACCCCTTAAACCATCAGCTCCTGTGCCGCCTAGATAGAATCTCTCATCAGGTGGCACTTCATTTGATGAATTTCCATAACCTGTAATATAACCAAATCTCCATTTAGTTCTAAGAACTGTTTTATAAAAGGCAGGAGTAAACCAACTAACTTCTGCAATTTGTTTAAAATAATTAAAATCTCCACCGAAAACTCCCCCGGCTAACTCACTATACAAAGTAAACCTTGAACCTGTCGTAGGAAAAAAGACATTATCTCTTGAATCTCTGATAACTGTTAGATTAACAGAACTTGTGTATTGCAAACCTAAACTATCTAATTTCGCAAGATTTGCAGAAAAATAATTATTTAAGTTTCTGATTTCATATTTTTTTGAATATAAGGAATAACCGGCAATAACTCTGGAATTATCAATAAACTTTATGGGATAACCAAACCTGAGTCCTCCACCATTTGTGTAGATATCATAATTGTAGTCAACCCATTCTTTCTTGGTATGATAAATATTGAATCCAAATAAAATATCAGTATCATACAGATAAGGATTTGTAAAACCAAATTCAATGTTTTGAGTACGCTTACTAAACTCCCATTTAAGGTTACCTTGCCAATAATTTCCAAACAAGTTGTTATGCGATAAACTAAACTGCCCGACAACCTTATCTCTACTGTTGTAACCAATACCTCCATTAGCTGAACCTGATGTTTTGTCTGTGACATTAAGATATAAATCAACATCACCTTTGGAGTTGATAGGTTCGTAGTTTACACCTAAGTCCGGTTCAAAGAAACCTAGATTATAGACATTTTGCTGACTCCTTATGACTCTTGATTGTCTGAAAAAGTCTCCCGGTGCAATAACAAGTTGCCTTCTAATAATCTTTTCTTTGGTTTTAGTATTACCTGTGATATGTATTTTGTGAATCTTTGCTCTTGTATTTTCTTCAATTTTTAAATCAATGTTTATTTTATTATCAATTTTAGTAATTATTGGTTCAAAGTCAGCATAGATATAGCCTTCTTCGTAATACATAGAAGCAACCTTTTGTATTTGAGTATTAAACTTTTCCATGTTAAATATTTCATTTTCTTTAAAGGTAAAATTACTTAGAATAGCATCTCTGTCAAAGTGTTGATTGCCAACAACATCTATCTTGCCAAAATAATATTTATTGCCTTCGTCAACATAAATATTGATTGTTAAAAATCTGCTATCATCAAGCATTTGTTCTGTTTTAAGGATTCTGGCATCGATGAAACCTTCTTGCTTGTAATATTCCAGTATTAATTTTAAATCTTCTTGAAATTTTTCTTCATCAAAAGCTCCGGAACGGAAAAGGTTTTTTCTTTTAGTTTTAATTTTGGACAGTATTTTCTTACTCTGAATCTCTCTATTTCCAAAGATATTGATGCGTTTGACAGCAATTCTTTTACCTTCACTAATCTTAACACGAATTTCAACAGCATCATTTTGAGAAATAGTTTCCCCAATCAAACGACCACTACTCACCTCTTTTACAATATATTCAATTTCAGCAAGATTATAACTCTTTGACTTATACTCATTGAGTATTCTTCTTGTATTTTCTGCCTGAATTATCGGAGACCAGTATGAACCAAGTCTGATAACGCCTAACTCTTCTAATTTACTGGTAGATATAGCCTTATTGCCTTCATAAGTCATCTTTATGATAACAGGTAACTCATCAACAATTATATTAAGCCTTAAGCCTGTACTACCACTAATCTCTTCAATTTTTATATTCACATCATCAAAAACATTTAGCTGATATAAAGACTTGATTGCATTTGAAATAAGTTCAGGATAAAAAACATCACCTATTTTTATTCCTGAAGTTGCCAATATTAGTTCACGGTCAATCTTTTGAGCACCGGTAACTCTGATGTCCAATATCAACAAGCTTTGTGAAAAAAGTTTTGGTACAAATATTAATAAAATAATAAATAAAAACCATACTCTTCGAAAATACTGCATTAATCCTCCAATAAATCTATGGTATCCAAAAAAAATAAAGTTAAAACTAAGTAAAGACTTTTTTTTGACTTTATCTTTTTATTGCTACATCGTTTTTTAAAATCAGGCATAAATTGATTATCTCCAAAGTATTACTTGTGTATAATATAACTGCTTAAAATGTAATTATTACGATAATTTATAAAAAAAGAGGAGCTGATTGCTCCTCTTAAATAAATATTTTCTATTTAGAATTTGACATTAATTCTTGTGCTGAGTTCGTAAGCGTTGTCACCGTCAACAGATTTTGAAGGATCTGTTGCATTGGGATATTGATAGAATTTGCCGGGCATTACATAAGCACCAACAGCATCTAAACTTACATTTTTATAAAGTTGGTAACGAGCTCCAATATTGATTTCAGTAGCCATTGCAGTTTCATCACCTTCAATAGCACTAACCATACCGACAGCCATGCGTGCAGTTAATTTTTCATTCACAGGATAAGCATAACGAGCTACGATACTCATAATACCTGCGTTGTCATTGTTAGCGTCAAAGAAGTATTTGTTTGGATATGAATCGTTGATACCAACACCCATAAACTCGAGACCGTTCATATAATATGATGATAAAGTTTTAAAAGAAGATGTTGATTC
This sequence comes from uncultured Candidatus Cloacimonadota bacterium, assembly GCA_964547265.1. Lineage (GTDB taxonomy): Bacteria > Cloacimonadota > Cloacimonadia > Cloacimonadales > WRIO01 > JALNXV01. Next base: position 3,456 of record CAZJNG010000215.1, read on the forward strand.
AGGATCTTCTCCATCATCACCTGAAGCAAACAAGAAATTAAGTCCTGCTGTACCATAATCTTCAATTTCATATTCTAAGTCAAGAGAGAATGCATAACCACCATTAGTTACATCTTTAGCTTTGCCAAGACTGTCAGTGAAAGCTTCAGCATATGATCCATAATTATAAGCAGCCATTGCTTCAATTTGAACTCCCATATAGTTGTAACTGAAATATGGCATAAACCATAAGTCCAACATGCTTTTCTTTGCAGGATTTTGATATCTTTTAATGATAGTATTAACACCATACATATCTGACATATCAAAACCAATTAAACCTAAAGCAACATCTGCATCGCCATAAGGGGCATTAGGATATGATGAGAAAGCTTCGTAAAGATGACCATAACCAACTTCAAGTGTCATTTCTTCGTTAAGTTTTCTGGTAATTAAGAAACCTGCAATATCATCGTCAAGAACGAGACTTTTGCGATCATACCAAGGTAAAAGACCAACTCTAAAACTCATATCTTCTATACCATTGTAATCAAAGTATAAGTGTTTGGTAACTAAAGTACCTTTTTTAGAGTATTCACCAGTACCTTTATGATCTCCCCAAATGTAATTTCCGGCTCTGAGCATATATACGAAATAAAAATCTTCAGCAGGGTTCATCTTGAACTGAATTTGAGCTCTTGAGTCATAAATACTCTGTGAACTAGAAGCCGGATTGAACCAACTGTTCCATGACATACGAGTTCTTGCGTCGCCACTAATTTCAACAGCAAGGCATAGACTTAGTGATAACACTAAGAGTGTAGCTAAAAATAATGATTTTTTCATTATTACCTCCATTCTTTAATACATTCTATGGCTTCATTTTATAAGACCTTGTATTATTTGTCAATTTTTTTTTTGATTTTTTCCAAAATAACTAATATTTTATACTTTATAAAGCAACTAAATATATGTAATGCAGCATATTATAGCTTAATAAATAATTTAATATTTTCTTGTTAAAAATTTAAAAGTTTGTGAAAATTTATGATAAAAAATTTGATACTATGCTTAATAATAATTTTGTAATGGCAAAATATTGGTGTTTTTCTTGCAATAACTAATATAAAAAGTAGGTTTTAACTGAAAAAAATGCTTATTAATGAAATTAATTTCAATACTTAATTTCTTATTGCTGATTAATTCTTAAATTTCATCTATTTAGCATTTCTATAATCAAAACATGACCATATTTAAAACTGTAATATACAGCAATTTACTGGAGATTTAAAAATTAGTATATAAAATAAAAACAATTATCACTGAACTGGCATTTAATAATCAACAGTTAAACTTTGATTATAAAACAATAATCAAGTTACAATATTTTTTGATAAACAGCGTTTTTTTCTAGATGAACTAATGATAAGAATACTTATGTTCGCAAGAATCCCTGTTTTATTATTTTTTAAAAATTGAAAGAATATCTGGATAAAAAAACCAATCTCTTTAATTATTGATTTTTTTATTGACCTTTTTGCTAACATCATTTTTTATGGTTCGTAAATTTCATTAAATATTAATATTGGAGGAAACGATGAAAAAACATATCTTGATAATTGTGCTTCTATTAGGTTTATCAGTTGGACTTTTTGCACAAAGC
>CAZJNG010000216.1:0-5070 GCA_964547265.1 uncultured Candidatus Cloacimonadota bacterium
AAGGTGCCAAAATCAGCAGATAAAGCAATAATGACTTTAGATTTACAAGGTGCTTTGGGAGGTCTTTCTGCTTGGGATGTAGGAGCAGCAATCTATATAATTGATAATGATAGTACCTTATATGAAATTTGCAGATATATAACTCCTTATAATAGAGCTTATGTCTGGAAAGTTGATGTTACTGATAATTTAATGCTTTTTAATGGGGTTAAAGGAGTTTTTGCCAAGGTTGATACATGGGAAACTGTAACTGATAATCCACATGAACAAAGAGGTTGGAAAGTTAATGCATATATTGATTTTTACACAGGAAAAGAAGACTATAAAGCCTTTCAAATACAAAATATCTGGTCAGGTTTTTTTGAATATGGTAATCCTGAAAAACCTCTTAGAAATAATCTGCCTGAATCACGAGTAAATATTCCTAAAGGAACTAAGCAAGTAAAACTGAAAGTAACGGTTACCGGGCATGGAATGTCCCCTAATTCTGAAAATTCAGCTGAGTTTAAGCCCTCTGATAGAACAATTACCGTTAATGACATATCATTTGACAATTTACTCTGGAAAACTGATTGTTATTTAAATCCATGCAGACCTCAAGATGGAACATGGAAATTTGATAGAGCAGGATGGGCACCCGGTGATGTAGTTAAAGCTTGGGAGATAGATTTATCTCAGTTTATCTCAGAGAATCAATTAATTTTAAATTATTATCCTGATGATTATATAAACACAAATACAGGTAATCATTTTGCCCCACATCATTGGATTGAAGCTCAATTAATATTTTATAAATAGCCTTTATTTTGAAATAGACTGCTCGTCCTGTTACGAAGTGAAGCATGTCATTTTATTAATTTAAATTATTATATAAACACACAGACGATTTTGTAGTTATTATATTTATAAAAATCTCTTTACAAAAAAATCATTATTTCTTATTTTGTCATAAACATAATAAAAAGGAGAATAGATTGGCAGACTATTTATTAAGAGGTATTTCCAAAGATAAAAATTTTCGTTTTTTTGTAGTAAATGCAAAAGAAACGGTTCAAAAAGCAATAGATATACATTATTTGTCGATTATTAACAGTGTAGTTCTTGGTCGCTTATTAATTAGCGGACTTCTGATGAGTGCAGATTTAAAAAATGAAAAGGATATTTTAACTTTACGAATAGATGGAGACGGTCCTGTCGGCTGTGTATTAGTTACTGCAACAGGTAAGAATACAGTAAAAGGTTATGTCCAAAATCCTCAAACAGAATTACCTTTAAAAAATAAGCAGTTTCAAGTAGCTGAAGCGATTGGTAAAGGTACACTTTCTGTGATAAGATCCATTGGTGATTTACAACCTTATATAGGTCATATAAATCTTCAATCAAGAGAAATTGCTCAAGATATAAGTCACTATTACTATCAGAGCGAGCAAATTGAAACAATAATAAATCTAGGTATATTAATAGAGCCTGATGCTAAAATAAGGCAGGCAGGAGGGGTTTTTGTTCAGTGTTTACCGAATACTCCTGAGGATAAATTAAGTATTCTAAAAAACAATATTGATAAATTACCTAACCTGTCTGATTTTATGGATATGGGAAAAGATTTGGAAAATATTCTTAAAAACCATATCTTCAAAGACATAGAAATTGAGTTTAGCTCACAAAAAGATGTCTCTTATAAATGTAACTGTGATAAAGAAAGATTTTATAACGGTATAAAATTACTAGGTGAACAAGAAATACAAGACTTAATAGAAAGTGATGAAACAATTTCAGCAGAATGTCATTTCTGTAATCAAAGATATGAGTTTAGTAAAGAAGAGTTGATTTCAATGTTAAATAAAAAGGAGGACTCTCATGAATAAGGTTGTAATAGTTGCAGCAAAAAGAAGCCCTATAGGAGTATATGGCGGAGTTTTTAAAGATGTTTCAGCAGTTGATTTAGGCGTACATGTCTTAAAAGCAGTACTTGATGAACTTAATCTTTCTCCTGAAAAGATTGATGAAGTTATTTTAGGTAATGTACTAGGTGCAGGCTTAGGGCAAAATGTCGCTCGTCAGGTTAGCATAAAAAGTGGTATTCCTGTAGAAGTTCCGGCTTATACTATCAATAAAGTATGTGGGTCAGGTATGAAATCAGTCGCTTTAGCTGCTGATATGATTAAACTGGGTGATGCTGATATTGTAGTTGCCGGCGGTATTGAAAATATGTCTCAATGCCCTTATGCTTTAAACGATGCCCGTTGGGGTGCAAGAATGGGTGATAAAAGTCTTGCAGATTTAATGATTAAAGACGGCCTTAGTGACATTTTTAACAATTATCACATGGGTATCACTGCAGAAAATCTAGCTGAGAAATTTAACCTTACGCGTGAAGAACAAGATTTATTTGCTGCACAAAGCCAAAATAAAACAGAAAAAGCTATGAGTGAAGGAAAATTTGATGATGAGATCGTTAAGATTTCTATCCCACAAAGAAAAGGTGAACCTGTTGTAATTTCACAAGATGAGTTCCCTCGTAAAGGTGTAACAGTGGAATCATTAGCGAAACTTCGCCCTGCCTTTAAGAAAGACGGAACTGTTACTGCCGCTAACTCTTCAGGAATTAATGATGGAGCTGCAATCATAGTCCTTATGAGTGAAGAAAAAGCAAATGAATTAAATATCAAACCACTGGCTTATTTAACTGCTAGTGCCTCCGGTGGTGTTGACCCTTCTATTATGGGTTTTGGTCCTGTTCCTGCAATTAAAAAAGTACTTGTCAAACAAAACTGGTCTATCAATGAAATCGAACTTGCAGAACTCAACGAAGCATTTGCTGCTCAGTCTCTTGCTGTTTTAAAAGGTTTAGAACAAGAAGTAGGAAAACTTAATCCTGAAATCATTAATGTCAATGGTGGAGCAATTGCTTTAGGTCATCCAATCGGTGCCAGTGGTGCAAGAATAATTGTAACCCTGTTACATGAAATGAAAAAAAGAAATGTTAAAAAAGGATTAGCTTCTCTCTGTATCGGTGGCGGTATGGGCATAGCAACAACCTTTGAAATGTAATTAAATAAAAATAAGTGGTGTCTATATAGACACCACTTATTTAATACAATGAAGTTGATTCTTTTACTCAGAAGAACACATAACCATCCAGTTAATACCATATTTGTCATTTAACTGTCCAAAATAGTCACCCCAAAAAGCATCAGCCATAGGTACTTGAATTTCTCCATCCTCAGACAATAATTTAAAAATTCTGTCGGCCTCTTCTTTATTCTCAAGATTGACAGATATTGAAAAATTATTACCTCTTTTATACTCCTTTGTCCATGCTTCACAAGTGTCACTTCCCATTAAAATAGTTTCTTTACTAATGGGTAATCCAACATGCATAATCTTGTTTTCCATCTCTTTGGGAAGACTAGTTTCTTCTTGTTGTTTAGGCATATCTTTGAATCTTCCTAAATAGCTAAATTCTCCACCAAAAACAGATTTGTAGAATAAAAATGCTTCTTCACATTCTCCTAAAAAATTGAGATAAATGTTTACTGTTGCCATAATTACACCTTTCATAAAATTATTTTTTGCTTTACTTCGACAATGTTACATGTATAATATAGTTGCAAAAAGGCATTTTGGCAAATTTTTTATAAGCATAATATTTTAATTCCTAAATCACCAATAAGCGGATTGTTTATAATCAGAATATTAATATTTTTTAATTGAGCTTTAATGTAAATGTTCTATGTCTGAAATGTTTTAGAATAAAAGTCTGAATTCCTCAGGATATATATGGCATTAACTTCAAAGTACACCAAGATCTGAAAGTTAAAGTACAGGCAAGGATTTTTAACAATAGTTTAACTGTAGTGGAGCAATCGTTTAACAATTGTTTAACTATCGCTTTACTACTGTTCAACTACCGTTCAGCCATTGTTCAAAAAAACTCTTAGTATTCTTAGTGTGCTTTGTGGTTAAATAAATAATTCAAAATTAAACAAAGAGCTCTCTGTGGTTAAAACCCATTATTCATTAAAAAAAAAATTTTTAGTGATCATTTATCCCATGGATTAAAAATCAAACAATCAGTATTTATAAAATCTCGAGTATTCCTAGTTACCAGTGTCATTTTATTAAATATAGCTGTTGCTGCTATAAGAGCGTCAACAGAAGGCAATTTAAGTCCTGAAGCTTCAGTATTGCCACAAATTTCACCCCAAACAAAAACAATATCCAAATTAATTATTAGTATTTTCCTCATTAAATCTTTGCAAGAGATTGTTTTTCAACCATTGATCAAGTATGAGTTTTTTATTAATATCAGATAGTTTACTTATACCTTTTTTTATTTCTCCTATAGTTAAAACGCTAACAAACAAATTTGATTCATTAATATTGTTAATCCATTTCAGTAGATTTTTATTTGGTTCTTTTTTAATTAATTCAGAGATAACATATGTATCAATTAAATAGTTCATAAATTTATTTCTCTGCCGGTATCTTCATTGTGAGAGAAACTAAGATTCTCATTATCATAAAGAGGAGAATTTTTGAAGAAATCAATAAGATTTTCTTCTTTATTTTGTATAATTTTTGAATTAATAGCTGTAATACTATTGGCATTACAATTCCTAATAATAATTTCAACCTCAGAATTTTTTAACTGTTCTCTTAGTGTATCTAATAACTGAGTTGTTAATTCATTAATATTTAAATGATAAATAGCTTGCATAATCTCTCCTTTCTAATATCAATATAAGCCTAATCAAGTATAAAGCAAATCTTTTTAACAATAGATGAACAATAGTTTAACAATTGTTTAAACATCGCTTAACTACCGCTTAACCATTGTTCAACTATCGTTCAACCACCGTTCAAAAAATCTCTTCGTGTTCTTAGTGTGCTTTGTGGTTAATAAAAACTTCTCTGTGTTCTCTGTGGTAAAAAAAGAAGTATAACCGCCAAGACCTCAAAGTTAAAGTACAGGCAAGGATTTTTAACAATAGTTTAACTGTTAATGGAAATTAAAAGTGTACCACTTATAGTAAAAAATAAGATGGTTCTCCATAAGGAGGATCGTAA
>CAZJNG010000217.1:0-5000 GCA_964547265.1 uncultured Candidatus Cloacimonadota bacterium
ACCAACAATTCAAAAGCAAGATAATGAAAAAATTACACAATCAAGCTCTGAATCTCTTGCTAAAAGAAAAATTGATAAATCAGAATACAATAACAAAACTAACCAAACAAAACAAGCTGGAGCTGGGCTTAATTTAGATAAAAACTTTGTTCAAGCCGAAAATATATTTAAAAAACTAAACACCTATAAGCCTGTAACTAATGCCGAATTAGATTTTTTTAGTAACAAAGATAATGCTCCGGGATTCTGGGATCTAAACTCAAAAAAAATAAATAATCTCTTTTTTAAGTATCAAAGAAATAAAAATTTTAATGATTTTCTTTTTGCAAGCAAATTAGAAGATTCTGATATTCTTAACCAAATTAATAAATATAATGAATACTCTAATCAATCAAAAAAAATAAAACTAACTACTAAATTTGAAACTAAGCATATTTCTGACAACAATAAAGAAACCTTTGAAAACATCCTAAGAAAATTCAAGCATAATGAACCTCTTACTACTGCTGAACTTAATGCTATTAATGATAACCTTACTGAATTTACTAATGGATATATTGCCAATATTCCGTCATTAGAGGGTTCTTATGATACTAATTTCTTTAATGAAATGATTACTAATGATGATGACAATATCTTTAACATAATCAATAATTACAACATCGCTATGCAAAACCTATCTACCTTTGATGACCTTAATGTACAGACTCAAAATTTTGTGTCTCCTCAAGATATTGTTTCTCCTAATGATATTGTGTCTCCTCCTATTCAAAACTCTAAATCTGTACAGACACAAGATATTGTGTCTCCTAAAGATATTGTGTCTCCTCATAATATCATTGCAAACGATAAACAACAATCTAAACCTAAATCCACAAACCCCAACAACAAATACGCTAAACTCTACCTCAACAACAACAAAAATCATTTTGATTATAAAGCATTAAAAAAGAGCATAAAAAGGCGTAGATACTCTTTTATTGCAGATTTATTTGTTCCTATTTCGTCAAGGATTCGCAGAATTGCTCCACAGCTTGCTGATAATCTTATCAAGTATGAAAACAAGCTTAGTAAATTAACCTATTCAAGAATAAAACAAGCTCAGGATTGGGCTAAACAATATAGTAAATTACCTGATAAAGTTAAAGGTATACTTGATATGGCATTAAAAAATTCTGATACTGCTATTATAAATCAAATTCATAAGAAATACAATATGGAAGAATCATATAAAAAAGTTAGACTATTACTTAATGAATTATATGTTGAAGCTAAAGAATGTGGTTTTAATGATTTAAAAATGAAACAAGAATATTTCCCAAGAGTAATAAAAGATTTTGATAATTTTGCTTTATCAATGGCTAAAGAATACGGTTCTAATTTAACTTTTGGTGAGATTTCGCTTGAAGTCGAAAGAATCCGTAAAGCTATTGATAGCGATTTATCCGATAATATGATTCAGGATATAATCAGAAATAAATTAATCTCTGACGGAAATAATCTTGTCGGTCAAAGAGAAATAGGAAATTATCTTACCCGTTCCGTTAAAAATATTGATGATGGATTTAATAAATATTATTATGATTCTGCACACGGTTTAATGTTATATATTATAAGTAGTACTAATAGAAACCTGCTCCGAGAATTATTTGGTAAAAAAGTTCCTGTTATGCCTAATTCTCTATCAGAATTTAATCTTCCTGCTTTAATTCACGAACTTATGGATAACAATACCATTAATCAAGCTGATGAAGGTTTAATAGTAAAATTGCTTAATGCACGTTTTGGATATAAATACACTCCTAAATGGGCTACTAAATATAAAAATCTTAATCATTTAATGCTTATTACCAACTTTAAATCTGCATTAACTCAGTTAGAAGAAATCGGACTTGCTTTTGTATATCATCCTGTTAATGCTCAAATTGAATTAGCAAAAACTGTTTTTAATAAATCAAGAGTTAAAATGTATGATTTAGGACTTGAATCTATTGGTGTTGAATTTACTTCTGAAAGAGGCTTATCCGATTTTGTGGATAAAGCTTTTAAATATACTGCTTTTGAATTATTTGACACGATTGGCAAGCAAACTGTATTAAATACTGTTCTAAGAACTGCTACCAAAAAAGCTAAAAATAATAAATTCTCTGCTCTTGAAATTAAAGAACATAAAAGAATTTTTGGTATTGAATATGATAATTTTATCAGTGATTTAGCAAATGAAAGATTATCAGAAAATGTTCAGTTATTCTTATTTGGTGAATTATCTAAAGTTCAACCTGTATCATTGTCTGAAGTTCCTTATGTTTATTTAAAGTATCCCGGTGCAAGATTATTCTATCAGTATAAAACATTTATGTTAAAACGCTTTGATATGCTCCGGACAAAACTTTTAGATGATTTTAGAACTGCTGAAACAAAAACACAAAAAGCTAATGCAATGAAAAACTTTTTATATACTTGTAGTGTTTTATTATTATCAGGTATAAGTACTGACTTTATTAAAGATTTCTTTTATGGTCGTTTATTTGAATGGGATGATAGTCTTTTGGATACTATACTTAGAAACCTGATGTTATCTAAATATATGTTTTATAAGATTAAAAGAGAAGGTTTAGACGCATTTTTTAATTATGTAATGCCTCCTATACCTATATTTGAAAATGTATCAAAAGATTTAGTTAAACATGTTGCTTGGGATGTCATATATAAGAAAAAAGATTTTAATTGGAAAGACTTCTATTCCTGGTCATTAATTCCTGTTGTTGGAAAAGAATATTTTTGGAGAGTTGGTCTTGGTCACGAATGGACTATGAATGATGTTAAGAAAAAAGAAAAAGAACTTATGGAACGCTATATTAAAGATTATGGCTTTTATCATCCATATGCTAAACCTGACGAAATACAACAGCCTCAGATTTTACTACAAAAAAGAATTGATCATTGGTTAAAAGAAAATATCACTGACAAAAAACAACAATACCCTGATTGGTATTTAGATTATTTGGAAAACAATTAATCCATATAAATGTAGAGACACAATATTTTGTGTCTCTTAATTATTTTGTGTCTCTTAATTATTTTGTGTCTCTTAATTATTTTGTGTCTATATTATTCAGTATTCATTATCTCTATCTTAACTTTAATACTCAAATCCTGTTGTATTAATTTTAATTCACCTTCTTTATAATGCAATATTACTTGACCTGATTTTTTATTTTCTGCCATTTCCATTAATATTTTATCAATATATAATCTGTTTATTAATTCTTGTCTTTGCTTCTCATTCATAATATTCTCCTTATTAAAATACTGAATACGGGTTTGATGTATATGTCTTTTTTATTTTCTTTTCTATCAGTTGTACTTTTGGCAATTCTTCATCAATTAAAAAACTTATACCTGTTGCCATTACTCTATCATCTTTACATCCTTCTTGTGCTTCATATTGTGTTCTACCTGTTTTAGATTTAGCTATAATATAAGTTTTCATTTCTTTTATGATTTCAATATCATTTATTTTATAATTCTCATTTTCATTTATTATTTTTCTTAGTTTATCTACAATTAATCTTTTTGTACTACTGTTTGTATGAAATCCTATTTTTTGAGTATATTTCTCACTTATTTTGTCATAGATTTGCCTTTTGTAAAGATATGAGTATTTTATATGATTAATTATATTATCAAGTAATGAAGTTTCATCTTCTGTTTCGCTTGACCATTTATTAATTTCTATGATTAACCAGGCGTTATAATATAGCTTACACAAGCTTACTGCTATATCTGCAAATTCATAACTCTCAAAATGACCTCTGGCAATTGCAACAACTTCTTTTTTTAATCTGTCAAATACTACTGCTATTGAATAATCAGCTCCACTCCATACTCCACCAGTATCAAGAGTAACACTAAATCTATTTTTATATTCATTTTTAAATTCATCTGGACCTTTAAAAATTTTCAACCATCCATTTATACTATCTGTTAATATGTTATCTTTTAAATAACAGGTTCTCTTTGGACTAATACAAGTCTTTTCAAGTTCGTTTAACTTCATTATATCAAATACAGGTAAACCACTTGCTATAAAGCATTCATCAAGCGTTGCAGGATATTCCTGCATAAAATCCATTAAATTACCTTCAAGCTTATTATCTATTGTATATCTTCGCCAATACATCTGCTTATCAGTTAAATTGAAAGTATTTTTATAATATATTTCATCGCCATATTTACCTGATTCTGATATATCAAGATTATAATTTTCAGGTATTTCCATTTGATACTCATTATTTTCAAACCAGGCTATAAATATAAGTTCATATATATTTTGTTTTTGTTCTGCTTTTTTACATATATTATAAAAATAATCTCCAATACCGTTTCCTGTGGACTCCATAATTATAGTTGTACCGGGTATATCAGGTATTGTTTGAAGTAAACCTGTCATAAGTTTTTCTGTATCTGAATAAAAGGCTACTTCTGAACATAATAGAAATTGAGCTGTAAAACTTCTTTGTCTTTTACTCTCAGCTGATTTTACCTTTATTTTACTGCCATTATAATATTTCAATTCTTTTGTATTAGATTTAAATTTTAATGGTTTTAGTGCTATACTTAATTCATTATACATTACCTCTGTTTTACTGAATATTTCAGTTGAAGCGTCATTAATATGAGCAAGAACAACACAATTTAAATTATCTTGAAATGTTGTCTTAGCAAACATTATACACATAACAAGAGTTGTTACACCGTGTTGTCTTGCTTTAGGAATTAATAACCTTACAGGTTTTTTATCCTGTTCTAACTGCCATATTTTATTTATTATTCGTTCTTGAACCTTATTAGGAATAAATGGAACTACTTGACTTGATTTATCCTGAATATAGATTAGACCTGAATATAATAATATACGCCAATCATTTTTTATCTTATCTTTTATAGTTTTTATTACTTCGTTATTCATAATTTGATAGACTTGATTTTCTGATCAC
>CAZJNG010000218.1:0-4984 GCA_964547265.1 uncultured Candidatus Cloacimonadota bacterium
AAGAATTTAAATTGTTTTGCTGATGCTCTTAGAAATAAATTTATCGGTGTTTCATCGGTGGCTAAGAATTTAAATTGTTTTGCTGATGCTCTTAGATACAGATTTATCGGTGTTTTATCGGTGGCTAAGAATTTAAACTTTTGGTACTGAGACGACTCGTCAGTGCGTGTCATTGCGATGAGATTCTTCACTTCGTTCAGAATGACATGACCGGACGAGCCGTCCGTTTCCCAATTTGAAGATTTTTTCTATTTGAAGACAGTCTCTTATTTTATGATGGTTTTTTCTAATTGGAGTATAGTATGTAGAAATGACTTCTTTTAGTAAACTCGAATCTTTATAATAATATTAATTCTTGACAAAAATCAGCCTCAAAGCTGTTATGACTTCAGGAAAAATTAAATTGGAGGAATAGATGGGTAAATTATCCATAAAGTCTGAAATTGGTAAATTAAAAAAAGTAATAGTTCACGAACCTGGTTCTGAAATAGAGATTATGACACCCCAAACATCAAAAAATCTATTATATGATGATATTTTGGATTTAAAAACTGCAATTAGTGAACATAAAGAATTAACAGGGATTTTAAAATTACATTCGAATGTATATGAAATTAATGATTTATTGGAGGAAACTCTCTCAGATGAAAAACAGAGAGAAGAATTGTTACGGGATTTATTAACTGAAATGCAAGCTTCAGAGCATTTACTTGATAAGCTTATGCCATTGAATTCAAGAGATTTGGCTAAGTCATTAGTTTTAGGAGTTGAACAACAAAAAGATACTTTGACAAAATTTCTTTCTGAGAGAAAATATGCCTTACCCCCTCTGCCAAATTTTGTATATACAAGAGATAGTGCAATTATAATAAATAATTATGTTTTGACAGGTTCTATGGCAAATCTTATCAGGTCTTCTGAAGCAACAATCATGAGATATATTTTTGCTCATCATAAAGATTTCCTTTCAGATGGTTTTTATTTTGAAGAAGTAAACGGCTTTCATCATAATTCAAAGTTTGAAGGCGGAGACATTCTGGTTTTAAGAGAAGATGTATTAGCTATAGGATTGTCAGAAAGAACAACCTCTTATGCAATTGATCAACTGATAGATAAATTTAAAGATAAAGGTCAAATTAAACATATATTTGCTGTGGTATTGCCAAAAGAACGGGCAATGATTCATTTAGATATGATTTTTACTATGATTGATAAACATTACGCTGTGGCACATGAACCTGTCTTATTAGGAGATATGAATCTAGGTGTAATACATATTGATTTATCAGAGAAAATTAGTAAAATTTCAAATGTAGATACTATATTTGACGGCTTAAAATCTGTCGGTATTGATTTAAAACCTGTTTTCTGCGGTGGTACAGACAGACTCAGACAAGATCGTGAACAATGGATGTGTGGAGCAAATTTCTTCACTATGGCACCAGGTAAAGTAATTGGTTACGGTCGGAATACAAAGACTTTTGAAGAACTTGAAAAAGTTGCTAACATGCCAAGAATAGAAGCTGTTGATGTTTTAAGCGGCAAGATTGATTTAAAGAATTATGACAGATATGCAATAGCTATTCAAGGAGCTGAGCTATCAAGAGGCGGCGGTGGAGCAAGATGTATGACTATGCCTGTCCAAAGAGACGATGTAGATTTTGAATAATCATAAAGGTCGAAATGAATTTTAGAGTTTTAGTAACAGGAGCTAATGGATTTATAGGTGCAAATTTAATTGCTTTTTTATTGAAATGCAATTACCGGGTTACTGCTTTAGTCAGATATGGGTCTGAATTAAATCTGTTAAATCGACTTTGTCAAAATAGAAATAACCTAGAGATTAAATTTGTTGATTTTAAAAATGAAAGTTCATTATCATTATTGATTTCTAATCACAATGTTGTTATACATTTGGCTGCACAAACCGCCGGGAAAGATTTTGACGATTTGTATAAAGCAAATGTTAGCCTTTGTAAAACCCTTATTGATATAATTAATAAAGTTGAACAAGAAATTCATTTTATATTTTTATCCTCACAAGCAGCAACAGGAGTTTCTATAAATAATATCCCTAAAAAAGTTTCAGATACACCAAAACCTCTTACATGGTACGGTCAAACTAAACTTATAGCGGAAGAATATATAAAAACTAACCTGAATAAAAATTGGACAATCATTAGACCTGCTTCTGTTTATGGACGAGGAGATTCAGATTTTTTACATTATTTTAAAATGATCGATAAAGGTATTTTATTGTTACCATCTAGAAAGAAACAATCAGTTTTTAGTCATATTTATGTAGATAATCTTTGTCAGATTATCAAGAAGTGTATTGGAAACGAAGTAGTTTATAATGAGATTTTACATGCTTCTGATTCAATATCAAGTTCATTTGAGCATTTTTTAATTATGATATCATGTGTAATAAAATCTGATAAATGCACGATTTCCTCGAATGATGAAACAGTTAAATCATTAAAAAAAATACATGTTATGATTGACATACCTATATCAATAGTTAAAATATCAGCAAGAATTTCAGAGTTATGGTGGAGGTTAAATTTTGCTTTAGGGATTAGAAAGAAATATCCGATCTTTAATCAACAGAAACTTATAGAAATTAATCAAAATAGTTGGTTGCTGGATAATGGCAAAACTGAAGTATTACTTGATTTTAAATCTACAAACTCACTATTTACTAATTTACACGAAACTTATCAATGGTACAAAGAAAATCATTATTTGTAGTTTTAATATTCTTCTTTAACTTTTTTCTGTTAAATGCAGATATAAGTATTCAAGAAATAGAGGATAGTTTATTATTATCTCCTTTGATATCTGTTGAACAAGATTCACTTAGATTTTTAATAGATAGTTCTGTCGATAGCCTTATCGTAGAGACTGATTCCTTAAAATTTTTTACAGTATCGGATGATGATTTTGTAAAGACAAAAAGACGAGTAAGTGATATTCCTGCTCCCGACTATCAAGAGCTGACAGAGTTTTGTTATCAAGAGATTCTTTATAATAAAATTTATTATCCGAACTATCGTATTGATAAGTTAAATGCAAGTTACTATGAAGGAATAAGTCCACTTTATAGATATTCAGATTTTCGAAATCCTCTATTTCATAATTCATTTATCATTGATAATTATATTTTCACTAATAATGTCTTGCCTAGTCATGAGCTAGAGTCTAAGCTTATAAATTATGGTATAATTGATGATAATGTCTTTAATAAAGTATATTACCCGTATAATGTTACACTGACTAGAGCATACGCAGGTTTGGGTGAGTATGATAATAATTTTGCTCATGTATCATTAAGAAAAAATCATGCAATTTCAATTGAAAATCTTCATCTAAGAACTGATTTTAAAGCAAGTGACAGACTTTATAAAAACTTTAATCATAAAAGTTCTGAAGGTTATTTTCAATTAGATTATTATCTGAATAATTTTGTTTTTAATGCAGGTATCATACTTAGCAACAGAGATTTACTTTCAGGAGATTATTACCTGCATAACTTGTTTAGTACAGATTCAGATAGAATAAATGATAGATGGGAACTTTATAAATACGGACTCGGATGGAAATATTTTCTCTTCAGTTTCGTCACAAATGAACAATATATCAAGGCTTATAATTTAGATAATCATTTTAAGTCTGAAAATAAATCACTGATACTGTCTTATGATAACCTTTTAACAAATCACAACATAAAAATTAATCTTCAAAAAGACTATATTAAAAATAGCAATTCTGATAAATTTAACCAAAACAATATTAGCTTTCAACATTTTAATCAGTTTTCAAAACTTAGATTACAAGGAGAATATATAGGAGTTGATAATCTGAATAAGATTAGTTTAAATTTAAAAACTTCATATACTTTGAACAGTAATCTTGATTTTATTTCAAATTTGGCATATCATGACAACTTGGACAGGTATATTGATTACAGAGTTTATAATCTTCAACAGCATTTATTAAGCACAGGATTATCTATCAGGCATAATAAAACAGATTTAAGTTTACTGCTTGGGCAAAAAAGAGTTATTCAAAATAACTACATAGAAGAGATAAAGCAAGACATGTTTACTTGTAATCTTGTTTTCAATACTTCTATACCTGTAAAACAATTAAAACTAAATATTTCAAATGTTTATAATTATGATAGAGTCAGAGAAAATTTCATTCTGATACCTGAGTTTACAAACATTAGTGATATTTCTTTAATGCTACCTTTAGAACATGATAATAGAATTTCTCTTGGTTCAAGAATAAATTTAATAGCTGATATGATTGATGAAGCATATCGGGTAAGACAAACTAATCCTTTGATAGATTCTTATTTAAATATAGGTATTTCAAAGCTTTTTGAATTTGAGGTTCAGTTCAACAATATGATAAGAAATACATTTTTTGGTGATAAGACATTACATGATTTTAATTTTTCAACAAAAATAGTTTGGTATTTTATAAATTAATAAGGAGATTTCATGAAAAAGTATTGCATAGCTGTGACAATAATTTTGATGTGTATAATAATTCATGCTGACACATATAAGCTGAAAGATTTAATTAATCATGCTATTGATAATTCGAATATAATGATAAAATCATTTAAAGGACAGCAAAATGTTAAAGATACTCATAGTAAATATTTGTTTGATTTATTGCCAAGTATTAATTATAATTCATCTTATACATATCCTGCGGTTAATGATTACAGATCATCTTTATCGATTGGTAAATCTTTATCTCTAAATGAACCATCCTATTTTAATATAAAAAGAAGTATGCTTGATAAAGATATTGTTGCCTTAAATCATCAAAATCAAGAGAAGAAGATTGCTTTGGAAGTTTTAAACGCTTATATAGACATTCTTCAAACAAAAAAGAATATTGATATCTCTGAACAAAATATAAAATTACAGAGAAGAATTCATAATCAAGTTTTAATTCAATATCAAAG
>CAZJNG010000219.1:0-4968 GCA_964547265.1 uncultured Candidatus Cloacimonadota bacterium
CGTTAGTTCTGTAATGAAGTCCTCTGAGTTTTTTATCAACAAAAATCTTATTCTCTTTGATGTCAATCCTTAGTTTTTTTTGATTTTTAAAGGTCATTTCGTAAGCTGTCAAGCCATTATTATCAATAAAAGAGACAAGATCTCCGCTTTTGAGTTTAGTATTTATGGGAGCTATGCCTTTGTAGTCAGTATTAACAAAGACTGCAAAAGGAGGAGCATCAATATGAATTTCTCTGTCGATATTACTATCTAATTTTTCAAGGTATAGGAAAAACGGCAAGAGTAAAAGCAAGGCTAGAAGTGAAAGCCAAAGATATTTTAAATCTTTTTTAAAATCATTTGCAATATTTTTTAAAGGTAATTTTTTATAAATGTATTTTATAAGTGTTTTGTAAACGACATTTTCCTGTTCAGTAACATGATTTAGATCATCCAGGATTTCTTGGAAATTATTATATCTGTCAACTGAAAAATAAGAGATGCATCTTTTAATTATTTGGTCAATTTTCTTTTTACTCTTAACTAAGTGAAGTGGCATTTTGTAATCAGGTTTATCATTTTCATCAAGAGTAAATGGATATTTATTATAGAACATTTCATATAAAAGGATACCATAAGCAAAAATATCTCTTTGAGGAAATTTTGTTTTTTCTGTTAATGCTTCCGGAGCTAAATAAGGATAAGTTGCTTCAAGTTCAATATCATTATTATGAATCTTTTCAATGGCGGCTGTACCGAAATCTGTCAGAAACAATTTATCATCATTAGTAATTAGGATGTTTTCCGGCTTAACATCAAGATGTTCAACATTTTTAAAATGAATAAAAAATAAAGTCTCAGCTAATTGGTGAGCAAGTTTATTTGCTCTTTTGTGTGTAATTTTTTTTGCTAAAAGTTCTTTTAAACATAATCCGTCGATATAGTCTAAATCAAAAAATACAAAATCATCTTCAATAAGCTCATTAAAAACAGGCAAATTTTCATGTATGAGTTCTTGTAAAAGTTTTGCTTCATGTCTGATTTCATTTATTGAGTTGAAGATTTCAACATATTTACCAAACAACTTTATCGTTTTCAGCTTATCTTTTTGTTTATCATAAACCTTATAGGCAGTAGAAAAAGCACCTTCAGCGATTTCCTTTAAAATCTCATATCTACCGGCCAGAATACTACCTATTTCAAGCTTTAAAGAAAGAGATTTTGCTTGTTGATTAAATGATTTCTCTTTTCTAATTGTCTTAAACTTTCGTTGTGTTTTTTTAAACAACATCTTATGCTTACCTATAAAATATTCTTATATTAATTAAGATTCATAAACAGAAAAATGTAAAAAAGGGATTAACTAAAATCCCTTTAAAAACATTTATTTATTTAAATCAGAAACGATTATACACATACAACTTCCGGTATCTTTCAATGATTCTGTTGCACATTCAATTGCCTCTCTTAATAATTTATCAAAATTAAAATCTTTATTATCAGTACCCGAGATTCCCCAGTGTAGAAAAAGATTATCAACTTCGGTAATAGATTTAAATTTCTCATTCATTCTTTCAATCACAGTTTTAGCATGAACTGAAGCAGTTTCAGGGAACAATACAGCAATAGTATCGGGGAATAAAACACCTGCAATATCAGATAGCCTTAATTCTTCTTTGATTATTTTAGCTATATTTTGTAGAATTACTGGTATTTTATGATTACCGACTACGCTTACCAGTTCTTCAAACTTTCCTATTTTTAATATTCCGATTGAAGCAGAATGGTCATATCGTTGCAAGTGGTCAATCATGGTATGGCATCTTTTTCTGAAAGCTCTATGATTTAGAAGTCCGGTAATTGACTCATGTTCATTAATAGTTGAAATCTCATGTTCCAGATGATAAAGCTGAGTAATCATATTCATAATAGAACCGCAGATTGTTAATTTATTGATTTCTTCCTGAGTAAATAGTTCTTTATCTTTATCTATATGGAAAAAACCATGAATTTCAGTTTGCCAACGCAATGGAAAAATAAAGTAATCATAAGCCTGATTTTCCAACATATACTTGTGATTTTGAGTTCTTAAGTATTTAAATGTTTGATTTTGCCATACCTCTGATAATTGAATAAAGATGTCGTCATCCGGGAAAAAGGACTTTGATTTAACAAAGGAATGAGATAAGTTTCTGTGATTTTTTATGATATATTCTTGATTTTGCTTACTTTTTAAGACAATTGCCAAATTAGCGAAATTGATAGTAGCTTCAATTATTTTGAAGATATGACTATAACATTCTTCGGCGGTTCTAAGAGTAGGGATCTCAACGAGGACTTTTTCGACAGCTTCAGAAAAGGCTTTCATAATTCCTCCTTATATTATTTTAATTACCAATTCTTTCAGTAAAGGTAAAACTCTGAGTTTTTGAAGGTGGGACACTAACCTTAAAAGTAAAGGTAAAGGCATCTTTTTTATCGAAATTTATACTTGATTGGGTGATTTCATAATTAGCTGAATGATTGATTTGAATCACATCAACAGTTACAGTTTCAGTCTTATTGTTTGTGATACTGACTTCATAAGAGTTTTCTCTGATTCTGCCAAAATTTTGAGAATTAGTAACCTTAGTGTTTGCTAAAATATCAAAAGCTGTGCCTATTTTAAGTTTAACATCCTGATTTAGGGAGGTGTGATTAATTTGACTAACCCCGACAAACTGTTCTGTTTTATCTGCTTCATCAATCTCATAGAAGTTAATACTACCTCTTGGGAGAGGAATACCAAGTCCGTCATTTTTAGAGTTTTTAAAGCCTATGATTACATCTACGGCACTTTGATGAACCTGATACTCGTAAATACGACTATATTTTACTGATTTTGGAGGATATAAAGATAATTGTTTTTCCTGATTATTATTTATATCAGCTTTTTTATCAAGTGTATAAAGACGGTAATCAGAAAAAGCTCTTTCCTCAAAAACCGGAGCTGATGCCATCGCTACATCTTCCATAGCATACATTTTGTTTCTTGTACCTCTGCCTTGAACATGAGTCTGAACATCACCGGCTATAAGTTTAAGAGTGACATTTTCATAATCCTTGCCTGAAGTGTTATTAATTGTAACCCATGAATTTAGCATGAAATTATTCTTATCTAAGACTACATTATAGGTTGCACGCCAGTTTAATCCATTGCTTAGAAATGACAGTTCAACAGGGTATTTTGCATCTTTTGGTGCAGACAATTCCCAACGCAAGGTTGGTTTTGTATAGAAATCCTGAGGCATTTCAGACAAATGAACACTGATTACTTTTGCAGAACTGATCATATTAAGTTCATTTGTTGCCTTGATTAGTAAACCAAAATTCATTGAATCATAGAAAATAAGAGTTCCCTCATATAATTCATTCTCTGTGAAAAGTTTAATATTTTTACCAATATATTTCTCAATCATTTTATGAGAATTTGCTAAGTCATACTCAAAATTTTGTGAAAACAGTAAGACATTCTTATCTTTAGCTTTAAAAATAACACTTTCAGTTATTATTCCGGTGGGTATTTGTTCGTATGAATAAAAATGAACACCCCTTTTGAGAGTAAGATCAAAACTTGTCTTATATAGTGCCTGATTATTGTTATAGATTGTTAAAAAATCATTAGCAAACATGCCTGATAAATTTATTAACATCACTAAAAAAAGCAAAAAAGACTTTCTCATTATATCTCCTTATTTTGTTGTATTTGTTTGATTTGTGAAATTATCATATTTATACCAATCTTATTAAATCCCCCTTCGGGTATAATTACATCTGCAAATTTTTTACTTGGTTCTACAAATTCTATATGCATAGGTCTAACGGTGTTTGTGTATTGCTCAATCACAGAATCAAGAGATCTTCCTCGTTCCTCGATATCTCTTTTAATTCTTCTTAATAATCTTAAATCTGCATCAGTATCAACAAAAATTTTAATATCCATAAGGTCTCTAAGCCTATGATTTTCAAATATTAAAATACCCTCTATTACAATAATATCTGTAGGATTAACCTGATTTACCTTATCTGACCTGCTATGAGTTGTAAAATCATAAATCGGCATATCAACCGGCAAACCGTTTTTTAGATTGTAGATATGTTCTATGAGTAGTTCGATATCAAAAGCATTTGGATGATCATAATTTATTTTTTTTCGTTCTTCAAAATTCAAATTCCTAAAATCTTTATAATAATTATCCTGAGGGATAATGTTTATCTTCTTTTGGAATGTTTGTTCAATCACATTTGTGATAGTTGTCTTCCCTGACCCGGTTCCTCCGGCTATACCAATAATTAAATTTTTTGACATAATACACCTCTTACTAGATAATCTAAATAAATTTCTAAAAAGTCAAGTATTTTTTTAAAAAACATCAAACTATATACTTTTTTTATAAGAATTTGCTTTTTTTTCTTATAATATATTTAGAATTATTTTTAAAATGTATCTTACAAACTTTTCTGAGTTTTCTTATATTTGTAACACAAAAAATTATATACCAACAAATTAGCAATAAAAATCTTATCTTGAGATACAATCAACAAACAAGGGACCTCCAAGAGGGAAAACCAACTTGGAGGTCCCTTGACTATTACCAATAGAGCCTGTCTAAAAATGTCAAAAACCGGAACCCTGACGGCTCGTCAGGGCGTGTCATTCTGAACGAAGTGAAGAATCTCATCTTATTGAATTGTAATATTTTAAAGAAATCAAGGAGATCGTTCTTCTTTCCGCAAGCTACGCTCAGTGCTTACGCAATTGCACTGACGCTCAGGATGACAAAATGTCAAAAACCCATTAAAACTGGTACCGAGACGGCTCGTCTCGGCAGTTTTTATAAGTATGATTCACAAACCTTAATTTCTTGATTTACAACAGATTATAATGTTTTTTGTAATGACATGACCGGACGAGCCGTCCGGTTTCCATTCCGGTTATATTTCTACATT
>CAZJNG010000220.1:0-4967 GCA_964547265.1 uncultured Candidatus Cloacimonadota bacterium
AATCACTGATACCTATAGGTGTTTTTTGATATTTCATAATTCTATCCTCCATAAACACATAAAAAACTAATAAGATAAAATGTCAAGCAACTTTTATCTGCAAGTTTCCTCTTGCTTTAAGCCTAATGACTAAAAATCAAAAGCTATAGGATTTAATTTTTATTCAACAAAGACAATTATAAAGTCATTTAAGTTTGTGCCGGTATGATAAGCGGGAATCAGTAAAGCTCCCTTAGAAAGTGCGGTATAGCTGTCATTATTTCGCAAATATCTTTCAGGTGTAATACCTGTACTTGCAATATTCGCATAGGTTTGTCCATCAACAATGACGCCCATTGCCTTAGAATTACCATCTTTTCCGTCAGAGGCTACTGCCAAAACTTTGACATCACTCATTTCTTGTATTTCTATAGAAATTGCCAGAGCTGTTTCCAGGATTCTGCCACCGATACCATTACCTCTTACCTCTACAGTTGCTTCTCCGCCATAAATCACAGCACACGGACTTTGATATGATTTTCTATGTCTATATATTTGACAACCAATGTTTAAGCCACAGATTGAAGCATTTTCATTGAGTTTATAATCATAAATAATGGAATTGTAACCTCTCTTTTGTAAAATTTCACGAGCAATATTTAAAATAGTATCATTATCAGCTATAACATTAAATGGTATAGAATTAAAAAGAGTAGGAGTTTCCTTTAGAAATCTGAAATAGTAATCATTAATCTGATACTTTGACAAAATCCTTTTAGCATCCATTCTAGTTATAGTATCTTTGAAAGTTATACCTGATGATACATTATGATATTCTTTTGTAAATATATCAGACAAAATAAAGGTATGACATTTAGATAAAGAAACAGATTTTTTAGTTCTCTTAATCTGACAACTGGTATTTAAAGCAAGAACTCTCTTTCTCAAGGACTTCAATCTAACTTTTCGGATATAAGAGAGAAGATGACCACCCTTTAACTTTGAAAGATGTTTTCTAATAATATTTAACTCATTTATATTAATACCATTATTCATTAGATTTCTCATTAAATCATTGTAATCTTTTAAAGAAATATTATTTAAAACCTCAGCCAGTGAACTACCGCCTCCGGAGATTAAAAAGACAAGAAATTTATCCTTATATTCTTGTATAAAATCAAAGATAGCCTGCCCGGCATATAGTGACTCTTCATCAGGTAGAGGATGGTCTGAAAAGATAATATTTACATTTTGAAGCATTGATATATCAAGTAATAATTCAGAATGATTAGCATTATCAGGCTTAGGTATTATCAGCAAAGTGTTTAAAACAGGAGTAGATTGCTCCTTATGAAGATAAAACTCCTCCAAAGCAATAAACATCTCATAAGCGGCTTTACCTATACTTATAACTGCAACATCCTGACAAGAAACACTTCGTAAGGGATGGTCAGGTAAATTACTTAAATAACGACTAAATAAAACATCTGCTCTTATTTGAGTAAGTATTTCCTGTAAAAATTCAATTAACTTTGGCTGCATAATAAAAAAATAGAGCCCACTTAGATAGTGGACTCTATACCTTATTTATTCAAACACATTGATTATTTTATCAAAGAGTTCGTTATTCTCTTTTATCTTGGTTTCTGAGCCAAAGACGCAAATATGATTTTTCTCCATAATTTGTTTCATCATATCGCTGTATGCTTTAATGTCTTCAAGTTTTGTAGCAAGTACCTGATTTCTTTGAGTTTGGATATCTTTCTGAGTTTTCTTCATAAAATAATAGAAATCACAATAATAACTTTTTAGTGAAGGTGTTTTTGGTTGGTCATACTTTCTGATTGTACCTAAGATATACTTAGTTAACTCTCTGTCAGATAATTCTAATTGGTTTAGATAGTCATATATTTTATCATATACCTGAATTGATTCAGCAAGATTTGGGTCACGATAAGAATTAGTAATTACAGTACCATTTGGGCTAACACTAAACATAGCTCCATAAGCACCTCCCTGAACTCTTATCTTATTCCATAAATAATCTAAAGAAGTAACAGTATTCATCACCTCAAGACTTGCGTTATAATCTAGACCAAGTTTTTTAAACGAATGACCTTTAGCTACATACTGCACTTTGCCGGGTAAAACAAAAGCTTCCTTTTTGTTTTCAAATATAAAATTATAATTTTGAGGAGGAAGTTTTTCCTGATTAAGTGAGCAAATCCAATCATGTAAATTAGTTTTAATTTTTTCAATATCTTCTTGTGGAGCTGTAATGCTCATGTAAAGGTTATTTATGTTAAAGATAGTGTTATATGTTTTCTCTAAATTTGAAATTATCTCTGCTTTAAGTGAATCGAAATTATTCACAAGATTTTTAATAAAGAAATACGATTCAATACCTTGAATAACCTCTTCATATTTTCCTGATTCAGAGAATGAAGCTCTTAATCTTTTACCGGCATAAGCATGACCACTTTGCATTAACATCATCTCATAACGCGATTTAGTCTCGTTAAGTATTTCTTTAATTCTATTTTCATCAGTAAATAAAGTATTTTGAGTTAGTTCTTTTAAAAATTTTACCAGTTCAGGTATCTTTGGCATTAAAGCCTTTGACTGTATAGAGAAAAGAGCTTTATAACAATCCTCATCTTTATAGTTTTGACATACATCTAAGTCAAAATCAAAGCCGCCTGTGTGGATGTTAATCAGGTTAGAAAGCTCAGCATAATGATAATTTTTAGTATGTATTCTACCTAAAATAGATGACAATAAAGAAGCATAAGGAACTAAATCCTGTGTAAGAGTAATAGTATCAAAATACATTTTTAAGTAAGCTATTCCATTAGTAAAGTTTGGATGTTCCAAATAATTTAACTCAATTTCAGATATATTAGGTATTGATTTTTCGTTTACTCTATTTAAATTAAATGAAAAATCTTCTGCTTTAGGATTGACATCTTCAAGAGTTAAAACAGGGATTTTTTCTAAATCTTCTTTTGTATCCGGAGTATTTTGTCTTTCCAGTAATTTATTAGTATTTTGAATAATCTGATTTATTTCTTCTTCTGTCATTTTTGATTTAATTTCAGCTAATCTATCCATATTTTCTTGATGAGCTTTCTCAGCTAAGCCTTTTTCGGGTATCATTTTAACAAAAGCGTAATGATTATTTTGCAAGATAAATTTAGAAATCAAGGATTCAAAATACCTGTCTTTCAATCCTAATTTAACTTCATTTAAAACTTCTTCATACGCCAGGCTGGAGATTGGATCTTTATCATACATCCAGTCACTCATAGAATGATAAATATACATCAAGCCTTTAGGATAACCTCCCATATCAGCTTCTCTAAGGTTAAACTCTTTGATATTAATTGATGCTTCAATAAGTTGTTTATCAATACCTTTATCACATAAATCATTTAGAGTATTAAAGAAAATTTCCTTAAACTGTTCCTGATAAACAGGATCTGAATCTTTTAAATTTACAATAAAAGTTGGCTGTTTACCCATACCATTGAAATAACCAAAGACATCTTTAGCAATTCCGGCTTTGAGGATTGCATTTTTAAGAGGAGCTGCCGGAGTATCCAAGAGGAAATGAGCAATAACCTCAAAAGCAAAGATTAAAGCAGGATTTTCTTTTAAATCTAAAACAAATGAAAGTGAAAACCATGTTTTATCTTTATCATTTTCATTTTCGGAAATGGGGTATGAACATTGACTATCAACAGGCTTATCAAATAAAGGTTGATAAGCTACTGAAGAATCAATACTAAGTGATCCAAAACGACTCAATGCTTCATCATTAATCAGTCGTAACATTTCATTTATATCCATTTTTCCATATAGATAAATATATGAATTTGAAGGATGATAGTATTTTTTATGAAAACTTCTGAAATCGTCAAGACTTAATTCAGGTATATATTCCGGAATACCACCGGAACAATATTTTCCTGTTGTATCAGGGAATAAAACCTCATCTATATGCTGTGATAAAATTCTTAAAGGCGAAGAATAAGCACCTTTCATTTCATTGTAAACGACCCCTTTGATGTTTAAATTATCTTCTTTATTAAGCATTTCATAATGCCAGCCCTCTTGTTCAAATATCTCATCTGTAGTATGGATATTTGGAAAGAAAACAGCATCCAGGTAAACTTGCATTAATATCTTAAAGTCTTCATCATTCATACTTGCAATAGGATATAATGTGAAATCATGAGCTGTCATAGCATTTAAGAATGTATATAATGAACCCTTTAATAACTCAACAAAAGGCTCTTTAGTCGGATACTTAGCAGAACCACATAATACAGAATGCTCCATTATATGAGCTACACCGGTATGATCTCCGGGAGGAGTTCTAAAACCAACTGTAAAAACTTTATTATTATCATCTGCATCAATATGCATTAATCGAGCACCTGTACGCTTATGCAAATATATATTAACATTAGCATTTATCTCTTTAATAAACCTTGTTTCTTTAATTACAAAATTGTGATTTGAATCATTCATAAACAACTCCCTAAATATATTTTAATAATTAACTTAAAGCAATTTATATTCCATTTTTCTTGACAATTTAAATTTATTTACAGCTGACATTCCACACTTATAAACTATAAAAACTTTTTAATAAAACATAACATATCCCAAAAACGCCCGGTTTGAACGAAGATAATTTAATTATATACAATGATTAGGATTTTATATAATACAAGCTGACAGTTCGTCCAACTATATTTTTCAACAGCCTTGTGTATGTTTCTTTAATAATATATTTCAAATTTATCTTTAATTTATTACCCTGCCACCATCTCTTTATGGTTACAATCATTTCATATTGCAGAAGTATCAGACTTTTAAGAGCCTGTCCCAAAATGCAAAAAAGTCTTCAAATTGGAACCCTGACGGCTGGGGTGAGCAAAACTCATCAATTTATAAAAAATTATAAGTTCAATATTGAGTTG
>CAZJNG010000221.1:0-4941 GCA_964547265.1 uncultured Candidatus Cloacimonadota bacterium
ATGTCTTTGTAGGATTTAACAGAAGGCATTCACCGTTTGCTAAGTTCATAAAAGAGAACATGAAAACAGCCGAGTATCCCTGCATAATTCAATACACAGTAAACGCGGGATATATTCCCAAAGAACACTGGACACAAGATCTGGAAGTCGGCGGCGGAAGAATAATAGGCGAGGTATGCCATTTCATCGATCTCGCAGTTTTCCTGACCGGTTCACTGCCAGAAACAGTGAATACTGCTGCTATTATGGGGAATACAGATCATTATTCTAATTCCGACAACGTATCTATAAACCTGACCTTCAAGAATGGATCGATTGCCAACATAATATACACAGCCATGGGCTCAAAGTCATTTCCCAAAGAAAGAATAACTGTATTCTGCAACGGGAATGTCGGCGAGATAGATAACTTTGTATCCGCAACTGTTTATGGAAACAAAAAGAGGAGACTTAGAAAGCTGGAGCAGGATAAAGGATTTCTAGGTGAATATCGAAGCATCCTTGAGTTATTAAATAGCGGCGAGAATGATAACTTTGGAACTAATTTATCAATAACTGAGTATGCAATTTTTAGCAAAGGATTATGTTGAAAAGACTAAGGATTTTTATCAAGAGTATTCTAAACAACTTGCGAATAACAGGTTCAGGAATTCAAGTCAAGGGAAGAAACATCTATTTTGCTGGGAGACCGAAAAAAAGCAAAAAAAACTCCGTTAGTGTTTCAGGGAACGATGTTTACATCGGACCCAGGTGTCACTTTGGAGCCAATGTAATAATCTCCGGGAATAAAGTCTTGATTGCTTCAAATGTATCTTTCGTTGGTGGAGATCACAGAATAAATATTGTTGGTAAACCAATTTTTGATTCTGGAAGAGAAGAACTAAGAACAGTCGTTATTTCTAGTGATACATGGATTGGACATGGAGCAATCATCCTTCATGGAGTCTGTATTGGGAAAGGATCCGTAGTAGCTGCAGGTGCAGTAGTTACAAAAGATGTTCCTCCTTATATGATTGTTGGAGGTAATCCCGCCAGAATAATCAAAAAAAGATTCGATTATGAAGAAAGAGGAGAACATGAAAGAAGACTTCCAGAAGTTTTTCAGGGATAAGTTGGTGATATCTGATGAACGTAAGAGATCCTTATAACAAGAAAATCATGGTAGTTACAAGAACAATTCCCCATTGGAGAAGGGAAGTATTTCAGGAAATCTATAATCAATTCAAATCTCATGGTGTAGATTGTCTTTTTGTTCATGACTACAAGGCTATGGTTATTGGGAATCATAAAGGCTCAGGAATATGCAAAAGTATCAACTCAAAGCATTGTGAAATCAAAACTGTTGCTTTGGGAAAAGTCGAATATCTAAAGCGGTTTAGAACTGTATTAAATCAGTACAAACCTTCAGATATAATAATAGAAGCAAGCCCTAGATTTATGCAAGTTTACTATCTTCTGTTGCTGAAGAAGTTTAAGCACTTCAAATTGTGGGGTTGGTCGAGTGGTTATTTTAAATCAGAAAGCAAATGTCTCAATTTTCTTAGAAAGCTTATTTTTAGAAATTTCGATGGTATGTTTACTTACCATTCTTTAGCAACCAAGAAGTTTGAGAGAATAGGTATTAAAAAAATAATAACCGTAGGAAATTCTCCAGGAGAGAAAAGGATTTTGGATGAAATAGGAAGAGTAGATCCTCATAATGTCAAACTCGTGAAACTCAATTATTCAGATGATGAGAAGAAGCTTATTGCAATTTTTGTAGGTAAACTTACTGTCTCAAAAAAAGTCGATATAATTCTTTCGGTTGCTGAATACTTTGAAGACAGAATAAACTTTCTAATTATTGGTAATGGTCCAGAATACAATAATTTAGAGAAAACAAGTAAAGCAAAACATTTGTCGAATGTATTTTTTATGGGCGAAATTATTGAAGGTGTTAATGTCCTATTTCAAGCAAGCGATGTATTCGTAATGCCTGGAACTGGAGGGCTGGCATTGATTCAGGCACTTTACAATGGGTTGCCCATTATCAGTTCATTTGCAGATGGAATTGGATTCGATGCGGTAAAGGATGGTTACAACGGGTTTATCATGGAAGATCCAAATGAAGAATTTTTCATTGAAAAACTGCAATGGTTTGTAGATAATAAGGCAGCTATTGACGAATTTAGTAGACGTTCTCTAGAAATATCAAAGTATTTTTCGACTGAGAAAGTTGCTGAGAGAATAGTTTCGACAATTCTTGAAGAATAATTCTTAGTTATTTAGTCAGGGGGGCAACTAATGAAAGTCCTAGATAAGGCAATCACAATAATCGGAATGGGCTACATAGGTCTGCCAACAGCGACGATGTTTGCCGCTGCTGGGTACAAGGTAAAGGGTTTTGACGTTAACACGAGAGTGATAGATACTCTAAAGAGTGGAAAGATACACATAGTTGAACCTGATCTCCAGGGTCTTTTCAAGAGTGTTCTCGATTCAGGTAATCTGATTCCAACAGATACCCTTGAAGAATCGGATATATTCATAATCTGTGTTCCAACGCCTTTCAAAGAAGATCACGAAGAAAAGATCGCCGATCTCTCATACGTTGAATCGGCATCTAGAGAAGTCGGAAAAGTCTTGAAGAGAGGCGATCTAGTCATTCTCGAATCAACAGTACCTCCAAGAACTACGGATGACATAATGGGAAAGTCTCTCGAAGAAGAGTCTGGCCTCAAGATAAACGAAGACTTTCTGGTCGCTCACTGCCCTGAAAGAGTTCTTCCGGGAAAGATACTCCATGAATTGAGAAACAACGACAGAATAATAGGAGTTTCAAATAAAAAGGCAGGAGAGATGACGAAGGAACTGTATTCTTCCATAGTCACTGGAGGCAATATCTATCTTACAGATACTATCACTGCCGAGATGTGTAAGCTCGTAGAAAACACCTTCAGAGATATAAACATCGCCTTTGCCAATGAACTGAGCATAATATGCGATGAACTTGGCATAGATGTGTGGGAACTTGTTCAACTGGCAAATAAGCACCCGAGAGTGAATATCCTCAATCCGGGTGCTGGTGTAGGCGGTCACTGTCTTGCCGTCGATCCATGGTTCATCGTTGAGAAGTTCCCGAAGACTGCGAGACTAATAAGAACTGCGAGAGAGACGAACGATTACAAGCCAAAATGGGTAGTAAAGAAAGTAATTGAGGATATTCAGAAAAAGTTCTCGGACAAAAAGATAACAATAGGAATACTCGGCCTTGCTTACAAACCCAATATAGACGACCTGAGAGAAAGCCCGGCTCTTGAAATCGCTAAAGAACTAAAAGAACTCGGGTATAATGTAATTGCTTGCGAACCAAATTCGGAACAGTCTGAGATAAACTCGATAGCAAACCTGAAACTGGATGAACTGATTGATAAATCTGATTATCTGGTTTATGCAGTACCACACTATCAGTTCAAAGACGGATACAAGGACAGAATAAAACAAAAACCATTCTTCGATGCGGTTGGTGAGATGAAGTGAGTACTTACTTAGTATTGCTTCCGTCATCTAGCGTACAAGTAGGTGTTTTTGGCTGATGCAAACTGCTTTTGAGTGCAGCATACCTAGTAGAAGTGGTATCCAAGGAATGAGTATATGGAACACGTTGAGATACCTTGTTCCAATACTTGCTATGCTTGGTTCGAATTTCTTCTTCGCGATGGCAGGTATCTTCGGATTCGAATATACAGATATTGAGAACAGCAACGCATTCTTGGTTTATGCAGGGCTAGTTTTTGTTGCGAATGTTGTATTTTATCTAAGATCACTTAATCGGAATGGGGGAAGGGTTTCGATCACGGATATTTCTGTTTTTTTGTTGTTTAGTGCAATTATCATTTCATACCTGGTACCAAGCCTTTCCATAGGACGATTGAACCCAGTATCGACAATGTTTCTAAGGTATTTCTTAGCTTTTGCTTTGCCCAGCATAGTAGCTGCTATTTCCGTTTCGAAGATGAAAGCACTCCCGGAAATTGTAAGTTTGCTCGAAGTGGTTATGATTATACTTTCCCTAAGCATAATTCTTAAGGTAATTGTGCCGTATTTTCAGGGTCAAAGACTCCTTACATTTGCTGGAGCAGTATACCATCAAACTGGCTCTTACTTAGCAGCTTTTGCTTTTGGCCTGAATCTCTACTTCCTGCTAAATGGAAGTTATCACGAAAGACTCGCACCTTTTAGGACTAGATTCTACAGAGCCATCTGTCTTCTACTGCTTGTTGTTCAAGTGCTTGGTTTTGTATTGCCCGGGGGTCGTGGAGGATTTGTTTTAGGTGTCATCTACTTCTTATTCATAGTTGTTTCGCAAATCACAAGACGAAGGCTGAAAACAGTATTTAGAGTTCTATTACTTGTTGCCTTTCTTGCAGCAGTTATTGGGGTAAGTTGGCCACTTCTTATGCAGAATGATTTATTTGTAAGAGGTTTCAATAGAGCAACACAGTTTATTTCGGGTAGTGGAGGAATAAACTGGGCTGGCACATCTGGAAGGGATTCTGTTTACCAGATTGCTCTTCACCTTATAAAGGAAAGCCCAATTATTGGATATGGAATATTCGGAATGTATGAAGTAATAGGCTATTATCCTCACAATTTCTTCCTTGAAATTCTACTTCAAGGCGGAGTGATTTTCCTTATTGTGGCAGTTTCAATACTTCTTTTGTTCATGAGAAAATTGAGGCATATGATAAGACAAGACAAAAGCAATGGTATTCTAGCTGTTCTATTTCTTTATCCTATTGTCATGCTAATGTTCAGCGGGACTTACCTGAATACACCGCAGTTTTGGTTTGTATTGGTGTTTGTTTTGGCATACAGGAAGCCGAAAACTGTACTCATTCATTAGAGCTCAGTGAAGTCAAGTTGGTAAGCCACGTAATCTCCGGCGTAACGCTCTCAAGG
>CAZJNG010000222.1:0-4940 GCA_964547265.1 uncultured Candidatus Cloacimonadota bacterium
TATTTTATTTATATTTAGTTCTTTAGCTATACTGTATAATGCTTCATAATCTCTATGTGCAGTAGCAAAGACAATCTCAAAAGTTTCCGGGTGAAATTTTACTATCTCAATAGCTGATTTCCCGATGGAACCTGTAATTCCTAAAATTGCAATTCTCTTTCTCATTATATATACCTTCTATTCGTTTTTACTTTATAATTTAGCGAACTCTATTCTTTATGCCAAAAGTTTTTTATCTCATATATGATATTTAGATTATTAAATACTTTAAAATGTTGCCATTCAGGGGGGTATAGTTCTTTATACATGCTTTTAGCATAACGGGTATCCACCAGAATAACCCAGCCTTTATCCTCTTCACTTCTGATAACTCGTCCTGCAGCCTGCATAACTTTATTAAACCCTGGGAAGCGATAAGCGTAATCAAAGCCTCTGTTTAGTTTTAAATCATAGAAATCTTTGATAAAGGTTTTTTCACCTCCAAGCATAGGCAGCCCAACGCTAACAATCATACAACCAATCAATTTATCTCCTATCAGGTCGATACCTTCTGCAAAGATTCCGCCTAAGACTGCCAGGGCGACAACAGGCTTTTCTTGATTATCAAACTGACAGAGAAATTCTTCTCTGGCTGATTCATTCATTGTTCGTTGCTGACAGATAAGATTATCAATTTTATATTCTGACAGATATTCATAAACCTTATGTAAAAAAGCAAAAGAAGGGAAATAGATTAAGTAATTACCTCTTTTTTGAGAAGTAGCTTTATAGATTAAATCGGCTAATGGTTGATAGGCATTATCTCTGTTTTGATACATAGTATTGATACCTGTGTATAGATAAAGAGAAAACCTTTCTTTGTCAAAAGGACTTAACAATGAAACACTAGGGTCTGATTCCTTTGCCGCCAGTATATCTCTAAAATACGAGAATGGATGCAAGGTAGCTGAAAAGAATATAGAACTAAGAGCATTTTTTAGGTATTCTGCAAATATCTCTCGTGGATTAATGCAAAATATTTTTAACAGATAATTATCCTTATCTCTTTGGAAATAAATAACATGATTTTCAGATAAAGCGTTAAGGATATTTTGAAAAAATAGCAGTTGAAAATATATTTTCAGATACATAAACTTAACAAGGGCTTTGTTTTTCTTTTCTAATTGCATATCAATCTGATGATGAATACTCATTATTTGTTTGTTTATTGTATCAGGAAATTTTGGAATAACAAAAAAATCTTTATCAAGAGGCTTAGTATTTTTGATATCTTCACTAAGTTTTTTTATCAGTTTATACACTTTTTTTTTCTTATTAGGAAACAGGTCTAACCATTGAGACAATAAATCACTTGAAATTTGCCCTGAATACATTTCTCTTGCTCTATCGGTAAGGTTATGAGCCTCATCAATTAAGAAACAGTACTGATGAGTTAAGCCGTCGAAATGTCTTTTTAATAAGATTATCGGATCAAAACAATAATTATAGTCACAGATGACGATTTCAGCATATTGTGAAAGTGTCAGGGACAGTTCAAAAGGACAAAGCTCAAATCTTTTTGCAATCTCTTGAATAACATCATGATTCCAAACTGTAAAGTTCATAGCATACTCAAGGGCTAGTCTAAGTTTGTCATAAAAATTCAGAGTATATTCACAGTAATCAGGTTCGCATAGAGTAAATTCTTTCAGACAGGCTTTTTCCTTAGCGGTTAAAACACAATATCTTACTCTCGCACCTTTTTCTTGTAGTAATTTAATAGTTTTTTCTGCCACAGTTCTGCCTATTGTTTTAGCCGTAAGGTAAAATATCTTTTCTATCTTTTCTTCTCCCATAGTTTTAAGAGCAGGAAAGAGAGATGCTAAGGTTTTACCTGTGCCGGTAGGGGCTCTGACAAAAAGATTTTGAGTATTGGTTATAGACTTATAGACAGCTACTGCCATTTTCCTTTGTTCGTCTCTGAATTTATAAGGAAATTCTAAATCAAGTAGAGATTGTTTTGCCTCGTAAGTCCATTCTGAAAATTTCAGATGATGTTCCAGCCATTCAGAGAAAGTGTAATTAAAAAACTGTTCAAGTATATCAAAGCTTTGGTTTGCGGGTGAATTATTATCTTCAAACGAGTGTTCAAATATATGAGATGAATTATCTGTTATTTTTAGGTATTTAAGTCTTGCAGTTATTTTTTTTATCTCGTTATTTTTAGCAAAGATATAAGTATAAATCAGGAGTTGAGCCCAGTGTAAAAAAGACTTACATTGAAATCTTAGCTCCGGAGTATCTTCATTAAGGATAATATATTCAGATAAATTACAAGTTATAAATTCGTCATTCCCCATATAGGTCTTTATTTCTTCGATAATGACATTATCTTCTTGTTGAAAAACTCCATCTATCCTGCCTTTAATCATCACAGAGGCATTGTCTTTGACAGTTTCATACTTAACAGACACTTCATTTTGCCAGTTTTCAGAGTCACGATTTCTTTGTAAAAACTGATGCCCTTGAGTGCCTTGCTTCATTCTGTTAGGAGATAAGGATGACATACTCAAGTCACCTTTTAAAAAGACAAACTCAACTAATTGTCTAACAGAAACAGATAAGCGATAAAACCTCATATCTTATATTAATAATAAAATTTATGACTTACAGTAATCAAACTGCTCATCTAGTTTACCATTCTGAACGGAGTGAAGAATCTCATCTTACTGTATTGTAGTATAGAATGAGATCCTTCGCTGACGCTCAGGATGACAAAATTTTTACGGATATATACGATAAATCATTCTTGGGAAGGGGATGGTTTCTCTGATATGTGCAGCACCGGACATCCAGCAAACCAACCTTTCAAGGCCAATACCAAAACCACTGTGGGGAACTGAACCATATTTTCTTAAATCTAGATACCATTGATAGGCATCCATATCCATATTTTCATCCAGCATTCGTTCTTTGAGGATTTCGTAATCATCCTCTCTTTGAGAGCCACCAATGATTTCTCCAAAGCCTTCAGGTGCAATTAAATCAGCACCTAAGACCAAGTCAGGATTATTTTTATCTCTTTTCATGTAAAAAGCTTTTATTTCTTTAGGCCATTTTTCGATAAATAACGGAACTTCACTACCTTCGGTGAGCATAGCTTCATCCTGAGCTCCAAAATCGTCTTTATCTCCTATTTGTGAACCTTTAGACTGAAGGTATTTGATAGCCTCTGCATGTGTCATTCTCTTGAATGGGGCATCTGCCTTTTTAAGAGCATCAATATCTCTTTCAAGTATTTCAAGTTCTTTAAGATTCTTTTTTAAAACAGATTGGATAACAAACCTAATCAAGCCTTCTTGAATCTGCATATTTTCTTCGTGTTCGACGAAAGCAGCCTCTGCATCCATCATCCAAAACTCTGTTAAGTGCTTGCGAGTTTTAGACTTTTCTGCTCTGAAAACAGGACCAAAATCATAAACTCTACCCAGACTCATAATGCCTGTTTCTTGATAAAGCTGACCTGATTGTGAAAGGTAGGCAGTTCCTTCATCAAAGTATGGAACTTCAAACAAGGTAGTCGTTCCCTCACAAGCATTTGGAGTAAGGATTGGAGAGTCAAATCTATAAAAATCATTATCATTTAGATATTCACAGATGGCAAAATAGACTGTATGTCTGATTTTTAGGATTGCATTTTGTTTTGGTGAACGAATCCAAAGATGTCTGTTTTCCAGAAGGAAATCAGGACCATGTTCTTTTTTTGCTATCGGATAATCAACAGCTATCTGTACAGGTGTAACATCAGTAATATCAAGCTCAAAATCTCCTTCTATCTTTTGGTGTTTTTTGGGGATACCTCTTATAATTACTGATGATTCAAGATTTAATGTTTTTGCTAAGGCAAATTTTTCTTCGCCTAAGTCAGGTTTAAAAGCAACAGCTTGAACAGCTCCGCTTCCGTCTCTGAAGATTATAAACAATAATTTACCGCTTGAGCGGATATTTCTTACCCAACCTTTAAGTTCAATTTCTTGACCTATATATTGTGATAAATCTTTAACTAAGATTGTTGTCATTTTCTTTTATCCTCTTTTAAAATTTCATTTTTTTATATTCAATAATATCCATTATTTGTAATGCTACATCAAGAGCAGCTGCACCTGCAAACCCGTCAACGACTGGCTTTTTATCTTGGTTTATTGCATTAACAAAGGATTCAAGTTCCATTGTCAATGCATCTTTACCTCCTTCCGGTGCGAGAATTTCTTTCATATCAACTAAATCTTCCGGGTTGAAATCAGTTTTACCTGCTAATATTTGAGGAAGTAAGGCATAAATATTAGCTGATTTTTTAAGTAAATTTACTTTTTTATTTTGGAAATCAACTGAGATATAGGCATCTTTTTGAAAGAATCTAATCTTTCTTTCTCTTTTCATAGAAATTCTACTGGCAGTTACATTTGCAATTGCTCCGTTATCAAACTCAAGTCTCGCATTTGCTATATCAATACTAGGAGTTAAAATCCCTACTCCGGAGGCTCTGATTTCTTTTATTTTACTTGGCACAAAGGACATTATTAAATCTATATCATGTATCATTAAATCAAGAACAACCGGGACATCTGAACCACGGGGAGTAAATGGAGCCAGACGATGTGATTCAATAAACATTGGGTTGTTTATTTCTTCTGCACATTGTAAAATTACAGGGTTAAATCTTTCAATATGTCCTACTTGAATCTTTAAATTCTTTTCATCGGCAATCTTTAAAAGTTCATCTGCTTGTTCTTTGGTAGAAGTAATAGGCTTTTCTAAAAATACATGACAGCCATTTTCAAGAGCAGGTTTTGCTAAATCATAATGCCAAGTAGTAGTTGCAGAAATATCAACTGCATCAACCTCTTTAAGCATATCTTCGTAAGTAGCAAATGATTTAACATTATATTGCCTTGCTATCT
>CAZJNG010000223.1:0-4890 GCA_964547265.1 uncultured Candidatus Cloacimonadota bacterium
CATCAAATACAATTTCCTCTGCTACATTACCACAATCATTTACTGTCTTTCTTGAAGTCAACCCTGTTACCGGAGGAACTGTTGATGGTGAGGGAGAGTACGATCAAGGATCACAAGTAACTATTACAGCAACTCCAAATACAGGATATCAGTTTGTAAACTGGGTTGAACACAGCATAAGACATACTCAACAAAACCTCTTAACAACGAGAAATTCCCATTTATCAAAAAAATCCTTAAATAGAGAAAATAGCCTCACGGACTCAGTTTATACCTTTATTATGCCTGCTAACAATAAAAGCTTTACAGCAATTTTTGAACTAAACTCTTATAATCTCACTCTTGTTGCTAACCCTGAAAACGCAGGTACGGTCAGCGGGCCTGAGACATTTAACTATCAACAGATACTCAATGCCGATGATTTAACAATTGAAAATGTCGGAGGATACTTATTCACCGGCTGGACAAGTGACATTGAGGGTAATAATCCTGTTGTATTCCCTATCGCAATGCCGTCAGAAGATGTGACCTGGTATGCTCAGTTTGAACTTATCCCTTACGATGTTACATTGACAGCAGTTCCGGAAAGTGGTGGTGTTTTAACAGGTGGGGGCGAATATGTTCTTGGAGACACTGTCACTGTTACAGCCACAGCAAATGAAGGTTATGAATTTATTCACTGGTCACTTTATGATTTTAGAAATAATATCAGTAGAAATCGAGAATTATTAGTTACTGAACCTGTTTATGAGTTTACTATGCCGGCTCATGATGTGAACCTGTTTGCTCATTTTGCAATGACTTCATATAATCTTACTCTTGTTGCCAATCCTGAAAACGCAGGTACGGTCAGCGGGCCAGAAACATTTAACTATCAGCAAATAATCAACACTGAAGATTTAACAATTGAAAATGTTGGTGGTTATCTATTTACCGGCTGGACAAGTGACATTGAGGGTAATAATCCTGTTGTATTCCCTATCGCAATGCCGTCAGAAGATGTGACCTGGTATGCTCAGTTTGAACTTATCCCTTACGATGTTACATTGACAGCAGTTCCGGAAAGTGGTGGTGTTTTAACAGGTGGGGGCGAATATGTTCTTGGAGACACTGTCACTGTTACAGCCACAGCAAATGAAGGTTATGAATTTATTCACTGGTCACTTTATGATTTTAGAAATAATATCAGTAGAAATCGAGAATTATTAGTTACTGAACCTGTTTATGAGTTTACTATGCCGGCTCATGATGTGAATCTGTTTGCTCATTTTGCCATGACTTCATATAACCTCACTCTAATTGCTAATCCTGAAATTGCAGGTACGGTCAGCGGTCCTGAGACATTTAATTTTGATACTGTTATAAATGAAACAGATTTAACTTTTACAGAAAATACAGGTTGGTCTTTCTCAGGCTGGACAACAGATTTAGAGGGCAACAACCCTGTTGAATTCCCGGTTACAATGCCTGCAGAAGATGTCACCTGGCATGCTCAGTTTGAGCAAACAGAATATACTGTTGCCTTAAGTATTAATCCTGAAAATGCAGGAACTGTTACAGGTAATGGAACTTATCATTACAATGATTCAGTAACTGTTACCGCCTCAGCAAATGAAGGTTATCAGTTTATGTACTGGGCATCTGAAACCGAAGGCAGAGATATACTAAGTTCAAGCAATCAAACACTCACAAGAAAGAATATTCAGAGACAAAGAGATGTTGTTTCCACAGATTCGGTATATACTTTTGTTATGCCTGAAAACAATGTCAATCTCACTGCACATTTTGAGCTAATTCTTGTCTTTAATCCACCTCAAAACCTTTTAGCAGAGGCTTCATACACAGATATCCTTCTCACATGGGCTGCACCTGAAAACAGAAACAGAGCATTAGTCGGCTATAAAGTTTATCGTGACAATATGGCTGTTACTGAATTAATTGCCGAGTCTATGTTTACTGATACAGAAGTCTTGCCTAATGTCGAATATACTTATTTCGTGAAAGCTGTATATCAAAATCCTGATGGTGAATCCGTTCCTTCAAATGAAGTTGCAGCAAGCCTGCTAATCCCTGTCTTTAATCCGCCTGTCAACCTTGAAGGTGAAGCTTTAGAAAACACAATCATCTTGACATGGGAAAGCCCTCAAGACATCCCTGAAAATATGACTCTTGCAGGTTATAAGGTATATAGAGACAGTTTAGCTATTACCAACGTAATAGAAACTACACAATATTCAGATACAAATATAATTCTTGAAAACACTTACACATATTTTGTCACTGCAGTATATGTAAATCCTGATGGTGAGTCAGAGGCATCAAACGAAGTAGTTATAGATTATGTTTCAGAAAATGATATAACTCTTATGCCTGTAATTACTAAGCTAAATAATAACTATCCAAATCCTTTCAACCCAATTACAACTATCAGCTTTAGTTTGGCAAAGGCTTCAAATGTACAAATTGAGATATTTGATGCCAGAGGCAGAAAGGTAAAAACCTTAATCAACAAAGAATATCATCAAGGAAATCACACTCTGACATGGAATGCTAAAGATGATAATGGTAAAGAATTAAGCAGTGGTATGTATTTCTATCGGATGAAAACCAATGCCAAAATAGAAACCAGGAAAATGCTCCTGATAAAATAACAAAAATATAGCGGGAGATAAATCTCCCGCTTTTTTATTTTGTAATGCTGTTGAATAATGTAGTTGTGCGAGCATCCTTGCTTGCACCTAAAACCATAAATCATTTACAGTCAATATATTATAAAACTACAAGCAAGGATACTCGTAGAACTTTTTTGCATTTTGAGACAGGCTCTATACATTGAGGATAACTTTATTCAAGAGGTAACAACATTTGTTGCGTATTAAAATCTCCGTCTTTATGAGTAAATTTATATGGTTTATTTTCTTTAATAATAATCTCCGGTTTGTTTTTTAAAAATTCAATAAGTTTTTTGTTACTCCATTCAAGATTTAATTTTTCAATAATTTCTTTTGCAGAATAAACACCGGAGTGTAAGAACTCGATAATTTTAAATTCAATATTGGTTGTTTCAGTTTCAGGAATAATT
This sequence comes from uncultured Candidatus Cloacimonadota bacterium, assembly GCA_964547265.1. GTDB lineage: Bacteria > Cloacimonadota > Cloacimonadia > Cloacimonadales > WRIO01 > JALNXV01. Next base: position 3,083 of record CAZJNG010000223.1, read on the forward strand.
AATTCTGTATCTTTTTCAGGCTTGAAATCAATGATATTTCCTTTAAGGTCAACAGCAATACCTCCTTTTGAGATGAGGATATTGTTTGAATTATCTTCAGAAAAGTCTGATTTTCTGACATAGATATTTCTTTTTTTTCTTAGCCCATCTATGACTCCTGACCATGTTCCTCCTTTTTCGCTTGACTCAGCTACGAAAATTTCTGAAGCAAGTCCGTAAATTATTGGGTTACGAGCCATTGCAAGTTGAACATTCCAGGGGGCTTTAGGGTGAAATGTGCTTAAAACTAAGACATCCCCGTCAATTATTTGTTTGTAATATGTTTTAAATCCTGACTGAAAGGTTGAAATTCCCTGGGGTAAAACAATAATACTTTTCCCTTTGTATTTGATAGCTGACTCAAGAGCTTGTTTGTCAACACCTTTAGCAAACCCACTAACTATAACTTTGAAATCATTAGTTGCATTTCTTGCTATATTGTCAGCAAATTCTAAGGCAATATTGCTTGCTGTTCTTGAGCCGACTATTGCAATTGACTTTTCTTTCATAATTTGGATATTACCTTTTGTATAAATAACCGGTGGTGAATAAGTTTTACCTAAGTTTTTTTTTAAAATAGGAGAATAATCCTGCGAAGTAATTGGCAAGATATTATATCCTTGATCTAAAAGGTCTTCAACTAAAAAGGCATAGGCTGATAGCTGACTTTTCGCTTCAGTAATTAACTCTGTTTCTATTGAGTTAAGATTAAAATCATTTAACCAGTCAGATGGAGTAAGTTCAAAAAAGTCTATTATAGAATTATTTTGTGTATGTAGACGGACGATTATCTCGTTTTTCTTTAGTGTTAGAATTTTAGGAATGTGAGCCAAAGCCATCCAGTAAGTCAATTCTTTATTCATGATTCAAATCTCCTCCTACTGTTTTCGCAATTACTAAGGGTGCAATTTTAGCAACTTTACATTTAGTTAAAACATTTCCAATTTCTTTAATGGTAGCACCACTATCAAAGATATCATCAAAGAGTAAAACAGATTTACCGGCGATTTCATTCGGGTCAGAATAACTGAATTTTTTTTCTACATTTTCTTTTTTTAGATAACTGTTTTTAAATAGTTTTTGCGGTTGTGTTTGTAATATTTTAATTAGTTTGTACGAAACAGGGATTTTTAAAATCATTGACAATTTTACTGCGAAATTTTTTACTAAATCACCTGATTCAGTAGGAGGTACGAATAATATAAAATCGAATCTTTCTTGTCCATATTTTTCTCTGAATGCCTTTAGAGTAAGTTTAAGTAAAAAATCGGGGAAATCACCACCCTGTTCATATTTACTTCTGTGTAATGCCATTCCTACATTTGATGTACCGTAATAACTGGCAGCAATGCCGTTAAGTAAAGTCCCTTTGGAGATATGTTTTTCAACTAAAGATAAAAATGGTTTTTGTCTTTCAGTAGGTAGTTTGTGTATTTTAGAATTTAAAATCTCAACATTATCGTATATATATTCTTTAGCTCCTTCGTGTCCAAAGAGTATTTTGTTGTCTTTGTTTAAAGTGATATAATACTTTTTGTCTTCAATTGTTTTTGTTGTCTTTGGAGCGATTAAAAGAGTTGGGAAATAAGATTCTCTAAAATCTATTAATTTTTGTGTTATTACATTATCAATATTGATAGTATATGGTTTTAAGTTTGTATTATCACAATTTAAATATTCTAAATATGAACTATCCCCTAAGTAATCACATAAAAACTTCATTCTTGAAGATGTCAGATTAACATAGCTTATCATTGCATTTAATTCAT
>CAZJNG010000224.1:0-2170 GCA_964547265.1 uncultured Candidatus Cloacimonadota bacterium
TTCTCCTTCTTCTGAGATGATGCTGTTTATTCTTGAAGTAGGCCCGAGTAAAATTAGTGTGTCACCTTCATTTATATAATCATTCGCACCGGGAAGGTCATTAATAATACATTCAACTTTATTATCACCTTCTTCTGAAACAGTCATTTTATTGGATTTTATTGCAACAACATTAACACCTTTTTCTGTCGGCAAGGCAAGTTCCATCAAAGTTTTTCCAATATATTTTTTTGGTGCCAAATATTCTACTATACTATGTCCTGTATTTAAATCCAGATATTTTACAACATTACGAGAAAGCAGAGTATGAGCAATTTGCAAACCTATCTGTTCTTCAGGAATTACAGCTTGCTGAACTCCAATTATTTCTAAAATTTTTGCATGTAATTTATTATCCGCTTTTGCTACAATGTAAGCTACTCCAATTTTTTTTAGTATTGCAGTAGTTAAAATACTTACCTCAATATTTTGTCCTATTGCCAATATAACAGCATCCATATCTTGCATTTGTAGTTGTTTTAAAGCAATCTCATCCGTACAGTCAAGTTTATAAGCATTACTAACTTTTGCGGAGGCTTCTTCAACAAGTTTTATATCAATATCTATTGCGATTACTTCAGAGCCATTTTTGTATAATGTACTTGCTACAGTCATTCCAAATTTACCTAAACCAATTACAGCATATTTTGCCATATAAACTCCTTATAAATTTAATCATTCTTGAAATTTTTGTATATACCATAATAAATGATACTTTTTAATAGTCAAGTCAATTTTTAAAATTATTATCAACTATAAATCTGAAATTATTAAAAAGACTAACTAAAATTAATTATACCTTTTATCGAAATATGACATAAATAATCAATTATTTACAAGATTTTTTTCCTGAAATCATAATATTGAAATTGTCTATATTAAAGATTCATTATTATTCAATAATCACATAAAATATTTAATTACATATTATTATGTTTATCCTTGAATTGTAAATTTACTATTCAAATAAATGATTTCAATATTTATCTTGACAATATTTGCTATTAGCAGTTTTTTGCTACTAATACTAGAAAGGAGTAATAATGGAAGATACTTTAATTATAAATTTACTGAACGATATCGGGCTTAATAGTCTCGAAGCTCAAATTTTTATTACTTTAGTAAAGATGCCTGATTCAACAGGATATAAAATTGCAAGCACTATTTCAAAACCTACTGCAAACACTTATAAAGCATTAACTCAACTTGAGAACAAAGGTCTGATAATTAGTGATGACTCATCAGGAAATAAAACTTATACAGCTATTGATATTAGTGAATACTTCAATAGGTTACAAGCAGAACTAAACCAAAAAAGACAATTAATTATTTCAACAATTAATAATCTTGAGAAAGGTAAACAAAAATTTGGTAATTTTGTTCTTGCTGACATTAATCAAGTGCTTGCAAAAGCAAGAAGTCTGATTGAACAATCAAAAAATATTTTACTTGTGGACTCTTTCCCTCAACCTTATGAGTCATTAAAGAACGAAATAATAAATAAAGAAAAGAATACGACAACAAAAGTTTTTTTAAAATTATATAAAACAGCTGATCTTCAATGCATTAATACAATTAATGCTTATAACGGTCAAGTTGCAACTGATGAGTGGTTAGGCGAATGGCTTATTATATGTAAAGATTCAGATGAAGTATTAATAGCGAGTTTTAATAAAGATAGTAATACCATACACCATGCTATCTGGACAACTGATCCATTTATTTGCTTTGTAGTTTATAACGGAATGGTAAATGAATTTATGCTAATTGATCTATTAAACCATGCCTATCAATATGATAATATCAACAAGCAATTAATAATCGAAATACATAAAAAATATCAATCTGCATTTAATTATGAACTTGAAGCAGGAAATAATATTATTAATTTATTTACAAACAACAAAAAGAAAGGTGAGTAAAATGAAAAGAATGATTGTTACATTATTACTTTTTATCAGCATTTACTTGAATGCTGTACCGGCTACAGAACATGATGTTAAAATGGTAGTTAGAAATTTCATATCAGATTACAAGGAACTAAACTCTACAATCTCGTTAAAGAAAATTGAATTTATTAATAATGAGTTTTTTCTTGTTAGTTTAGAACCAAATGGTTTTGTTATCATTG
>CAZJNG010000224.1:2180-4883 GCA_964547265.1 uncultured Candidatus Cloacimonadota bacterium
TACAGATTTAAATCCTATATTGGGGTATTCCTTTCGAAATAATTTTTCCGAAAACACTCAGCATAAGGATTTATTTACCTTTTGGTTTAAAGAATTACAAGACAAGCAATTAAGTAACCACTCGTTGAATGATAAAACAATTAATAATAATTTATGGTTTCAAAGAGAAGTTTTTTTTAATGATTTTCAACAATGGCCACCGGCAAACTCAACTTCCACAGGGGGATGGCTAGAAACTAACTGGACCCAATCTTCTCCATATAATGATATGTGTCCAATAGACCCAACAACAAACTCTCGAAGTGCTGCAGGTTGTCCATCTGTTGCTATGACTCAAATCATTAATTATCATAGAAATATTAATAATACTAACTTTAATGAAACTGATAAATACAAAATGTATTTTTCAAGTTCAAACACTTATATGATAGATAATGATTACTTGCAACGAGGATTTCCAAATTTTGAAGAACTTAACGGCTATCTTAATCAAATTCAAACTATTTATTCAACTGATGAAGAATTAGATAACACATTAAAGGCGGCTATAATTTTCGCTGGTGGTGTAGCAATAAGACAAAGTTATTCTACAGAAATTTCCGGTAATTTTTTTAATCATCAAATCTTAAATGGATTTCATCGCTTTGGATATGATTCAGCTACCATGCTTTATGTAGATTCACCTATGGTTTACGACAGAATAATTGATAATATGAAATCTGCTTTACCTGCCCAACTTAGTGCATTAACACCTGACGGATCCGGACATCAGATTGTTGTTGATGGTTATAACACAAATCAAAAAGTGCATTTAAACTTCGGTTGGGGCGGACAAGCCAATGGTTGGTATAATCTTCCGCTCTCAGGAATACCTTATCAACTGAATATCTTTGGTGCAATTGTATTAGATATCAATCAAAACTGGGAAAGCTCACCGGATTTTACTCTTAATCTTGAGAGTAGCATTATAAATAACAACATATTAACTTACAGTATTAACAGTACTTCTTCAGAAACTGAATCTTACAAAGTTTATATAAACAATAACTTGATTGCAGAACATTTTTCGGCAGGTACTTTTCATTATTCTATTTCAAGTCTTGATAATACTATTTATCAAATCACCGTTATAGCATCATCTTATGAAGGCAAATTGTGTGTTAAAAATGATTTCTTTAACATATTAAGAGGTGAAATTATATATCAAGAATCATTTGACGATGATAATTGGTTTTATGATTGGGAAATAATAAGCTCAAACACAGCATATACTTGGCAACAAAGAAACAATATTCTAGAAAATTTCTCATATTATGATAACCTAAACACTTTTTCCATGACATGCCCTGTGGCGTATTCAGGTATTAATGAAAAACTTAGGTCTCCGCTTATCTCATTACCTGACTCAGACAATTTAGAACTATCATTTCATATTGCAATGGCTGATCAATACCCAACATACCCCGGTTTAAGATTGGAAATATCACAAGATTATGGTAATACATGGAATACTGCATGGCAATATTCAGGTCAAGGAGAAAGATGGCAATGGCGTCCAATCATTGTAGATTTAGATTATTATTCCGGTGCAAATATTATGCTTCAGTTTGTAGCTAATGGTTTTAGTTATGTTGATGTTTCAGTTGATAATATCAAGATATTTGACACTACAATGGTTGCGACCTCTGATCAGATTATAAAACCTATAATGAGTTCTTCTGTATATCCTAATCCTTTCTTTATCAACAACGCGGTAACCGATAATTCAATGATTAACATAATGTTTGAGTTAAAGAAATCAGAAAAAATCAATGTTGATGTCTTTGATATCAGGGGTCGTAAAGTTGCTCAAATTAGCGATTCCACGCTTTCAAAAGGACAACATCATTTTTCATGGAATATCTCTGATTTAATAAAAAATCCCGCAAGTGGTATTTATTTCATCAGAATAAAATCATGTTCTCAACAAACTCTTAATAAAGTACTTATTATTAAGTAATCCTCTAAATCACTAAATAACAGACAGTATAAATTACTGTCTGTTATTGTTTAAATTGTTAAAACAAATTATCAACTCTTCATGAGTCATCTCAAGTATCTGATTAATTTCTTTTAATTTATAGTTTTCTGACAGATTTATTGACAATAATGAAGAAAATGCACAACCTGTTCCATGTTTGTAACGCCATTCTATCATAGGAAAACTAAATTTAAAATTGAATGATTTATAAAATAAGAATTCTTCTATCTTATCCTTTTTAAAATGCCCTCCTTTAATGTATAAACTATAATCAGATCCATTTCTAATAATATTTACAGCATCTATTAAGTCTTGTTCGTCAAGAACTGATTTTGAACTTAATACTTCTAGTTCGGGAATATTTGGAGTTATGATGAGATTTTCGTTAAGTTTATATATCATGCGATTGAATATTTCATGACTATCATCATTAAAACTAAACCCTGAACTTGATTTCATAACAGGGTCATAGACAATAAAACCACGAAACACTCTAAGATGTTTATTTATTATTTCTGCTTGTTTTTTAGAACTAACAACACCAATTTTAATAGTTTTTATTGGAAATGAATTAAAAATTGTATCTATCTGTTTTTCAAAAATTGTATCATCTACCTTACATACATCAATAACATTGTCAAAGTCCTGAGCAGTTATTGCAGTTAAAACCGTCAATGGCCAAT
>CAZJNG010000225.1:0-4859 GCA_964547265.1 uncultured Candidatus Cloacimonadota bacterium
TTTAATACTAAAGATAGCACGCTTGTTTATTTTGAGTTTAAAAACAGGATTAATCCTGAAGACAACTACAAAGCATGGTCTGCAGGTAAACCAAAATTAAATCATATTTATAAACTTCCTGTTGATGTTCCAAATAATATTTATCAGGCACAGTTGTCTGTTTTTCATAAAGAAAGCTTTCAGGATACAGTATTTACTTTTAGTTCTGCTTATTCTAGTCATTCTTTTTTAAAGGTTCATTATATTGATGTAGCTCAGGGGGATGCTATTTTAATTCAAACACCTGATAATTTCAATATTCAGATAGACGGAGGTTATGGGACACGAGGCTCTTCTGCTTGGCAGGGTGGTGGGCAACCTTTAGCTTTAAATTACTTAATGGCCAATGATGTCAGTTATCTTGATTTTATTATTGAGACTCATAGACATGCAGATCATTATGGTGGATTAACTGATATTATAAACAGTCCGATAACATACGGTTCGTATATATCTCCACAACAACCTCAAGGTTATTACTCGGGAATGAATCTAAATATTGACAGTATTGTTGACTTTAATTTTCTAAGTATAGGTTACCCTCCGGACTATAATGGTAATAACACTAATAATACGAGTATAGTTTTAAAAGTTATATATGAAGAAGCTGAGTTTCTTTTTACCGGTGATGCTGAAGGTGAAGTACAAGATTTTTTATTAGCTGAAGGCTATAATTTATCTAGTGATGTTTTAAAAGTTTCGCATCATGGCAGTTCTTCAAATAATACTTCCAACAGTTATTTTTTATCTCAGATACTTGACCAATATGCCAAGATAGCCGTTTTGTCTTTTGGCACAAATAATCCTTATAATCATCCTCACGCAATAACAAGATTTTCCAGATTTCAGACATACGGTACAGGTATGCCAAATACTATTCCTTCCGGAAATAATTATACCTTTAATGCCGGTACAATTACTGTAATCACAGATGGGTTTTTAATTTTCGTTGCAACAGAAAAATAAAAGATTAAGATGAGCAATAATATCAAGGCAGATTTAGTTGTTTGTAGTATAGATTTTCTAGATAGTTTGTTACCGGGTTTTAGTTTAAATTCAATACAATCAGTAAATGATAAACAAAATTTATTATTGATTAATGATGCTTTTACAGAGAATTATTCAAACTTAATAAATCCGGACAATGAAAATGTAATCAATATTGATAGGAAAGTTATTGAAAATCGAATAGATGGTACCGTTACTTTGAAAGAACTGGTAAATGGTATTCCTGTGCCGATTTTTTTAAAAGATGTAAACGGGCATTTTTTAGGTTGTAATCCATCTTTTACAATGTTGTTTGGGTTTGAAGAGTATGATTTGATTGGTAAAACTTCGTATGATATTTCACCAATAAATGAAGCAGATGAATATGTTTTCAGGGATAAAGAGATATTAAAACATCAGGGAACTCAAGTTTATGAAGGTACAATGACCAATAAACACGGTGTTGTTAATAATGTTATATTCAGAAAGAGTGTCTTGAAAAATCCTGATGGTGCAATTGTGGCAATAGTCGGAGTAATAATTGATATAACCAAAAGAAAAAAAATCGAAGAATCTTTGTGGGAATACAGAAATAAACTCCATGAAATGGTTCTTAAGAAAACTTCCGACATAACAATGAAAAATCAATTGCTTGAACAAGAAATTGTCAAAAGAAAAAAATCAGAATCTGATCTTATTCAACAAGAGTATTTATTGAGAACAATTTTAAATAGTACTTATGATGCCATCATTGTATTTGATATTGATGGGAAAATAATTACAGTTAATAATAAAATGATGGATATGTTTAAGGTTAAACATCCTTTTGTCTATAATCTGTCATTCTTTGATGATTTGTCTTCTGATCAAAATCCGGAAGTTATTACCGATAAATGGCAAAGTACAATAAATGATGAAGAACAATTTTTTGAATGGTACGCAAAAACTCCTTATGATAATCAAGTTTTTGTTACAGAAATTTTTTTAAGAAAGATAATCTTAAATTCAAAAATCCATATATTGGCAAATATTAGAGATATTACAAATAGAAAAAATACTGAAAAAATGCTCTTACAAGAACATAAAAAGGTTAAAATTGCCCTTAAACATGAAATGCTGATTTCTACCATTGCAACCGTTCTTAATTCAACAGAAGAATTTTTTAAGGTAATTGATTATGTCTTGAATATTATTTCTACAACTTTGAACATTGATTTAGTTCAGTTTGTTCCTTTTATAAATGAACAGAATGATGAACTGCAAAATAAACAATGGCTAAATATTTCTTATGCAGAATTTTTAAAATGTTTCCCTAAAAATCATTCAAATATTGATATTATTACTGTTTCAAACAATCATCTTATTACGACATTACTTTCTAAGATTATGCAATCAATATCAGTGTTTTGGATTGATTTATCTGAAACTGTTGAGATTAACAGGAAAATATTAGAATCTCATTCCATAAAATCTTTTGCGGCAATGCCTTTGAAATTGCAATATTTATCTGTTGTTCAGGATTCAAAAAATAAATTTAATAAAGTCTCAGGGATGCTCACTTTTGAAAGTAAAGAATCAAATATGTGGACATCAAAACATTATAGTTTGTTTAATACAATTGCTAATATGATTGCTAATGCATGGGGAAGACATTTACAAACAATTGCCAGAATTAATGCAGAGAAAAAGACTGCCGAATCTGTTCAATTATTAGAAAACTCATCAAGACTTGCTTCTATTGGAGTTATGGCCGCCGGAATAACTCATGAGATTAATCAACCGTTAAATGCTATAAAGGTATCTGCCGACAGTATTCTTTTTCAAAATAAAAGAATGCCCGGTATGTATCCTGAAATTCTGATTAATAAATTAAATAATATTTCATTGGCAACCAATAGGATTGATGATATAATTAAACACATGAAATCTTTTTGGACACCTTCAGAAAAAAGCCATGATTCAAGATTCGAAATACATGAAGCTATTTGCCAAGCTATTTCAATTATGCAAAAACAAATGACCATGAATAATATTGTTTTAAAATTAAGTTTTTTAAAGCAGTTTAATTTAAACTTTAATAACAATGATCTGTTATCAGTTCCAATGTATATAAAAGGAAACAGGATTCATTTTGAGCAAATTATTATAAATCTTTTAGTAAACTCATATCATTCATTAGAAAAAGTAAGCAATAAAGAGAAGTGTATTAAAATTGACACTGAGATATTGAGTGATTATTATTTGATCAGAATAACTGATAATGGTATAGGATTACCGGACAATTTTGAAGATAAACTGTTTGATCCGTTCTTTTCTACCAAAAAACCGGGTAAAGGTATGGGCTTAGGCTTAGCTATTGTTAAGTTTTTTATTGATAACTTTAAAGGTAATATTTCCGCTTACAATAGAACTGATGAAAGTGGAGCTTGTTTTGAGCTTTCCTTCATCAAAGAATAATTCTTTGATTTACCGGCTAAAATATTGATTTACAACAGATACATACTTGCAAACAACAAGTGACCTCCAAGATGCTTTTTCCCTCTTGGAGGTCACTTGAAATAAGCCTAATTAATGTTGAACAGTCCTAAACCTAACCTTTAACTGTTTAGGTCAAATTATATTAAAGCTCATTCAAAAAAATACTAAAAATAGCAATTTTTAACTGTGGAAAGTTGAATAAAGCTCAAAATATTTACACATAAAACTTAGTAGATCAAAAGAAAAGGGACGAAGAATCGTCCCTTTTAAGCTTGAGAAAATATTATTTTCCTGCGAGATGCTTATAATAAGCCCATCTTTTTTGAATAAATTTATAAGCTTCTTCTCTGTATTCATTCATTTTTTCAGGGAATTGACGACCTAGTGTAGTATAACGAGTTTCACTATTAATGAAGTCACGAACATCCATGCTAGGTTCTTTTGAGTCGAGAGTAAATGGATTTTTACCTTCTGCAATATTAGCAGGATTATATCTGTATAACAACCAGTATCCGCTTTCAACTGCTCTTTTCTCTTCTTCTTGAGCTTTTGACATATCTATACCGTGATTGATACATGGTGCATAAGCAAGAATGATTGATGGACCGTCAAAGGCTTCAGCTTCTTTAATAGCATTTATCATTTGCATTTTATTTGCACCCATTGCAACAGAGGCAACATAAACATAACCATAGCTCATCATCATCATACCTAGATCTTTTTTAGTAGTTGGTTTTCCGCCTTCAGCGAAACGAGCAACAGATCCTAAAGGAGTTGCTTTTGAAGCCTGACCACCTGTATTTGAATAAACTTCAGTATCCATTACAAGGATGTTAATGTTTCTATTTGACGCCAAGACATGGTCAACTCCGCCGAAACCGATATCATAAGCCCAACCGTCACCACCAAAACACCAGATACTTTTTTCTACGAAGTAATTTTTAAGTTCGATAGCTTTTTGTAAAAGTTTTAAGGTTTCGCCTTGAGCGTTTTTAATTTCATTGGTTAAAAGAACTTTTAATTTATGTCCGTTTTGTTTTGTTTCATCATCAGTTTTATTCCAGTTTTCTAAAGCAAAACCAATAGCTGATTTCAGGTCTGAAGATATATTTTCTTTCATTAATTTTTCTGAAGTAACTTTTAAATATTTACGATTTGAATTTACAGCTAATCTCATTCCGAAACCGTATTCAGCGTTATCTTCAAATAATGAGTTACCCCAAGCCGGACCATGACCATCTTTATTTTTGCAATAAGGAATACTTGGGAATGTACCCCCCCAAATTGAAGAACAACCGGTTGCATTTGCAATGATCATTCTATCGCCAAAGAATTGTGTGATAAGTTTTACATAA
>CAZJNG010000226.1:0-4852 GCA_964547265.1 uncultured Candidatus Cloacimonadota bacterium
TGAAAATTTTTGGTTTTTTCTCCAGGCGTTCATTTTACATCCAAAAGTTTGGCACAATAAATAATCCATTTAATCATAAAGGTTTTCTTTCTCCAAAGGTTTTATATACTTATGATTTGAATAATGATGGAGAAAAAGAAGTGATTTTTCTTATACATGGGTATAGGTGGCAAAATGACAGAATAATATGTTTTGATTTAAAAAATGAGGAAATTCTTTGGGAACGAGAGATTGCTGTTTATGCAAAAAATATCAGTATTATAGATATTGATGATGATGATATTCCTGAAATAATTTTTACTACTTCATCTGTAAGTCATGAGCCTGACTTAGATTATCACTTTAACCAAAATGAGGTTTCAACACCATTTGCTACATCATTGATAGTCCTAAATCTTGACGGAACAATTAAGCAGGCAAATGGTACAGACTTAAGATATTCAGAAACCACCTCATTTTCAACAATAAAGTATCATTATCATAAAAAACGAAATAAGATAATATTTAGTTTGTCATCATTACATAATATGAATGAAAAAAAATTAAGGATATTAGACCTAAAAACAAATATGCTAAAAGAGTTAGATTCTGATTACGAATTTCAGAACATTATCGGTTTCTATGAAAAAGATGGAGATGTTTTCTTTTTTGATTCTAAAAAAGAAAGTCTTACAAAGTATAAAATTGATAAGTTCAATAGAGTTTCAAAAGAAAGTACAAATAACAAAGCTTCGTTATATTCTGATATATTTTTAATTCGTAAACATAACCAGGAAATGTTTTTAACATTACCCATCAGTTTTTTTGATTATAACTTAAAACTTCTTTATGAAAGCAAGATTTTACCAAATGCTTTACATTGGGAATTAGTTAATGACCATTTATTTTTTATGACAGAATATTTGGATGAAGCACTTGGCAAAACAATTTCACTGAAAACACTCTATCTTAAAAAAAATGTTATCTATAACTATAATATATTGATAATTATAGCATTACAAATAACATTACTAATGATATATTTATATTTTAAAGCCATGATTACAATACCTGTAAAATCAAAAATTCAAAGTCATTCAATCTTAATAATTTGGATGAATAGATTATATTCGTGGAGCCTTTACGGAAATGCAAAAAAATATTATACTCTAAACAAAAAAATATCCTATCATAAATCAGATTTTTTTAAATCAATTGCTATAATATCAAACTATAACAGATTGTATTACTATAAAAACTATTTATTAATTAAGATTGAAGTCTATGAAATAGAATCACCGGATGAGTATTTAATTTTTAATACTTTGGCACATGACTTAAAAAACGATATAGTAGGTTTGTCTTTAAAAATCCAAATGCTTTTACCTGTGACTTATGAAATCGAAACTCAACAAAGACAAGCCTTGCAATTAAAGAAAAAACTCAACAAAACAATCGAAAAACTGACCCTTTTAACAAACTTCTCTCAAGTAAATCTTTTAAGCATCGAATCTATAAATCTCTCTATTTTACTAGAAAGTATCATGATTGAAAGTAAACAATATCACCATTTCAACAGTATTGAATTTTGTAATTCTGAGAAAAATTTAATTATTGAAGCTGATAAAATGTTAATTTCAATGGCTTTAAAGAACTTGATTAACAACGCAATTGAAGCATGCCGGGATAAAAATAGTCATTTAGTAAAAATAAAGGTATCACATAATGAAGAATTTATTATTATATACATCACAAATACAGGTACACTCTTACAGGAAGAAATTAAAAAAATAATTTCAAGTAAATATTCGCAAAAAGAAAATGGCTCAGGACTAGGTGTTTTAATCTCAAAAAGAATTATCGAAAAACATCAAGGTAATTTTAGACTAAAATCTGAAAATAATCAAATAACAGTTGTTATTACATTACCCAAAATACAACCAAATAATATTTTTTAAAAGGATACTTATATGTGTTATATAATAATTTTAGATGATGATAAGGAACTCTCTGAAGATTATCAATTTCTGTTACAAAATGAAGGATATGAAGTTGATATTTCACATACATATCAAGACTTTTTAATTTTATACAATGAAAGAAAACCAGATATTTTACTTTTAGATGTTCAATTAAAAAATGACACACTAAACGGTATAGAGATACTACAAGAATTAGTTAATCTTTCAAATTTTTATTCAAAAGTTATTATCCTTACCGGACAGGCAACGATTTCACAATCAGCCAAAGCTATACAAATAGGAGCTTATGCTCTTTTTGATAAAACAGTATTAACTAATATGGGAAATTTCGTTATAACAATAAAACAAGCCTTGAATTTAAAACGACAAGAAGATTATAATCGACAATTGCAATTAGAAAACTTTAATTTAAAAAACTCTTGCAATCCGGTTTATCCATTAATAGGCGAATGTAAACAAATTAAAGACTTAAAAGAACAAATAAAAAAACTGGGCGAAGCTAATGTAAATGTACTGATACAAGGAGAAACAGGGACAGGAAAAAATGTCGTAGCTAAACATCTATTTAAAAATGCAAACCCTGTAAATATGATTTTTGAGACTGTTGATATTGGAAGCATACCTGAATCACTTTTTGAGTCAGAATTATTCGGGTATGAAAAAAATGCATTTACAGGAGCTGCTAAATATAAAAAAGGATATATTGAAAAAGCTGATAAGGGTGTATTGCTTATTGACGAAATAGAAAATCTAAGCATAAATATGCAAGCAAAACTTTTAAGAGTAATTGAAGAAAATGAAATTCAGGTTGTAGGAGGAAATACTAAACACATAAACACAATTTTTTACTTTGCTACTAATCAAGATTTGTTAGAGTTAGTGAAACAAGGTAAGTTTAGAGAAGACTTATACTATAGAATAGAAAAATTTAAACTTGTAATTCCGCCATTAAGAGATCGAGGAGAAGATATAATATTATTATTAGATTTTTTTCTAAATAAATATAAAAACAGGTTTAAAAATACCTTTGATTTGAGCATTAAAAACCTTTATAATGATTTGCTTAAATATGACTGGAAAGGTAACTTAAGAGAAATTGAAAATTTTTGTGAGTATTTACTTTACCAGTATAAACACATCACAAACGAAATAATAATTAAAGAATTAAATAAAAAAATCAACTCTTCAGATCTATGCGAAAAATGTAATTATGAACCTTATACCTTTGAAATTGATAATCTACATGAAGCCTTAAATGCATTCGAAAAAGATTTCTTGATTAAAAACCTGCTTAAATATAACAATGAGATTGGAATAACTGCAAAAAAAATTGGAATTGACATATCTTCCTTATATAGAAAAATAAAAAATTATAAAATTAATGTTAAATCAATATGATAAGTCCAGTTTTAAAATTGTTACTTAATTTTTGCAGATTTTTATGTAATTATCCTCTATAAAAAAACATATCATTAATCCTACATTCCTGAACGAAGTGCAATTGCGTAGGCACTGAGCCTAGCTTGCGGAGGGAAGAACGAACTCTTTGATTTTCTTAACATATTATAAATCAATAATATATTAAAAAAGTACAGTTTTTTATAACTGTACTTAAATACTTTAACGAAAATTCCTTATTGCATAGCAATTAAAGATATTTCCACATCTCCACTTTTTGGTAAATCTCTTACTTCGATTACTTCTCTTGCAGAAAAAGGTTCTGTAAAATATTTTTTGTAAATCTCGTTCAAAATAGGGAATTTACCCATATCTTTAACAAAAACAGAGACTTTCATAACATTTTTAAAGGTCATATCAGCTTCTGCAAGAATATTTTTTAAATGTGAAAAGACAAGTTCCGCTTGTTCTTCAAAAGTCTTTGCCAGTTCACCGGTTTCAGGGTTAATTCCTAATTGTCCGGAAATGAAAAGCATTCCGTTTTTTAAGGTTGCTTGTGAATAAGGTCCTATTGCTGCCGGAGCTTTTTTAGTAAAGATTGTTTTCATTTTATCCTCCTTGTTATTGACTTATAAATCTCTTTTTAACTAAAATATTATCCATAATAGTTGATAATGAGATGATATCCTGATTTGTATTTTCCTGAGTATGATCAAATGTCAGCATCATTAGTTTTGCATCTCTGATTAAATCTTCTCTGAAAATTAATACTATATTACATTCATAAAGTTTAGCAAGTTTATTAACTTCATCAAGATTAACTTTATTTTCCATTATAATTGTATGAATATCATGGGAATGTAACTCTTGTGATACTTGTAATATCAATAATTCCATACTTTCAGATACAGAGCAAACACAGACTGAAAAGAGTCTGTTCTTTTTGCCGATGGCATTTTTTTCTTTAACAATATCCAATATAGATTCTATGTTAAATGAAAAGCCTACTGCTGATAATGGTAATTGAGTTGTATATCTTGCCAATTGATTGTATCTGCCGCCTGTGGCAATGACTTTTCCCTGAGCCTGAGTGTTTTTAACTTTATCTTTTTGATTTTGTTTTATCGCAATGTTAAAAACTAGTCTGGTATAATAATTAAAATTTAAAGATAAATTTGGATTTACTGAGAAATTAGTACCAAGATTAGAAAGTAATTTCTTGATTTTTGTAAAATTATCTAAACATTCATTACATAAATAATCCAGATTGATCGGAGCCATACTTGCTATTTGTTTACAACTAGTATTTATACATTTCAAAATAATTAATGGTTGCTCTTTGAGATAAGGTTTACAGTTATCACAGATATGTTCTTTATTCAGATCAATGAAATGCTTTACTGCATTAAGATAATTAGGTCGGCATTTTTCGCAACCAAAACTATTGATTTCTAAAAAGATGTTATCTATCCCAAGTTCTTTAAAGATAGTTT
>CAZJNG010000227.1:0-4828 GCA_964547265.1 uncultured Candidatus Cloacimonadota bacterium
CAAGCTTGTTAAAAAAAACTCGGGGTATGCGTGTTAGATTGATAAAATCCTCTTGACAAAAAAGTACTAAAAAATATATATTAAATATCATGTAAAGTATAAGTCATGAAATAATAAATACAGAGGTTATTATGAAAAAGGTTTTATGCTTAATATTTCTTTTATTGAGCCTTTCATTATTAGTAAGTGAGCATATAGTATTAAAGGTGTTTGAGTTGCCTGATCCGCGTAGTACGGATGCATATTCAAAAGCTAATCTGGCTGTGATAGAAGCGTTTAGGCAGAAACATCCCGAGATTGAGTTAAGGGCTTTTTCAGGTATTAAGATAGAGGGTATGGACTTGGATTCGGGTCCTTTGATGGCTATAGCAGGTGGTGTCGCACCTGATATATTATATGTTAATTTCCGACAGAGTGATACTTATATACAGAACAATTTTTTATATCCTCTGGATGAGTTTATTGCTCAAGAAGACCCTGAACTTATAAATCTGAGGGTAGAAAAACCGGTTTGGCAGGTAATAAAAAGAAAAAAAAAAGACGATAATACAGAAAAAGTTTGGATGCTTCCTTACGAAACCT
This sequence comes from uncultured Candidatus Cloacimonadota bacterium, assembly GCA_964547265.1. Taxonomy (GTDB): domain Bacteria; phylum Cloacimonadota; class Cloacimonadia; order Cloacimonadales; family WRIO01; genus JALNXV01. The sequence continues at coordinate 583 of CAZJNG010000227.1, forward strand.
TAGTCAGAGTTTTAATGTACCGTAAGGATGTTTTCAGGCGATATGGTTTGAATCCAAATCAAGCACCAAGAAACTGGGATGAGTTTTTGGAGTATGCTCAGCTTTTAAGTGACCCCTCAAATGGTCAATACGGAACTGTCCTTGCCAGTGGTCCCCAAGCTGCCTATGACTGGTTACCTTTTTTATGGGCTGTAGGTGGTGATGCAGTTGTCTATGACGAAGACAAACAACACTGGAAAGCCACCTTTGCAAGCGAAGCAGGTGTAACGGCAATGGAGTATTATCTCAAGCTTGCTACGACTCCCTGGATTGACAATAATGGCAGAGAGCAAAGAGGTTTTGCAATTACTGAGGGTGATTGGGGTTATCTATGGAGTGATGGAAAGATTGCAATGCGAATGGATTACCTTTCACAGCAAAACATGGGTGGAAATTATGACCCAAATCTTTATGGTTTTGCTCCCAGTCCATCAGGACCATCAGGACAGGGAGGCAGTGAAATAAACTGTCGTATGATGGGCATATTTTCAGAAGCAGGGATAAGTAATAATGCCGGCTTAGGCAACAGAGACCCGCAAAAAGTAAGAGAAGCTGCTTGGAAATATATAAAGTTTTATGACAGTGAAGAGGCTAGACAGATTCGTCTTAAAATAATGATAGAAAGTGGATATGGCAGGATGCAAAACCCTGTTTTTCTTAAAAGATACGGCTATGAGGAATATCTGCGATATGCTCCCCAAGGCTGGTTGGAAACCTTCGAAACAGCAATGAATGAAGGCAAACCCGAACCATTTGGTGATAACTGTCAAAAAGTTTATGAGTTTATGACTTATCCTTTGGATGCTTTAATCAGGATGGATATGCGAAACAGATTAGGCGATGATAAGGAAACAAGAAGAGATAATATCCGCAATGTATTAAACGAAGCTCAAACAAGAACAAATATGGAGATGATAGGTGTTATTCCTGATGAAATCAAGCTTCATAGAGGTCGGATTGCTTCAGTAGTGGCAGCACTAATCCTCTTTGTCTTTGCTTTAACTCTATGGAAAGTATGGAGGATACTGGCACCTGAATATAAAAGTCAGACTAAGCAGTCAAACAAACATCTTTTTATGATTATAATCTTACTCGCACCGGCTGTAATCAGTGTCCTGATGTGGAAATATGTCCCTATGGTCACAGGTTCTGTCATGGCAGTGCAGGACTATAAACTGGTAGGAGAAAGCCCATTTACAGGCTTTGAAAACCTGGCAGAGGTTCTTTATGACAGTACATGGTGGTCATCAGTTGGCAAGACCTTTTATTATATGTTTTTAAGTTTAGCTTTAGGCTTTTTACCTCCTATTATTCTGGCTATTATGTTGCAAGAGGTTTCAAGGGGTAAGCTAATTTATCGGGTCATATATTATTTACCGGCTGTAATTAGCGGGGTGATAGTGATTTACCTCTGGAAATTACTTTACAATCCCAGTGATGCAGGAGTGTTAAATCAACTTTTAATGGCAGTTGGTTTACCTAAAAGTATGTGGATAAGGGATGAGTCTCTGGCGATGCTTTGTGTAGTTTTGCCGGGTATCTGGGCAGGGATGGGACCGGGAAGTTTAATCTATTTAGCAGCATTAAAAAACATACCCAATGAACTCTACGAGGCTGCTGATATAGACGGGGCAGGATTCTTTAAAAAGATAAGTTATATCGTATTGCCAAGCTTGAAAGGATTGATAATTATACAGTTCATTGCAGCCTTTATTGTAGCTGCACAATCGAGTGATTTTATCCTGATTATGACCTTTGGCGGACCGAACGAGGCAACGAGGGTTGCTGATTTACTTATCTTTGAAAAGGCTTATCTCTACCTGAAATTTGGTTTAGCTACTACAATGGCGTGGCTCTTAAGCCTTTTATTAATGGGTTTTACAATTATTCAAATCAAATATATTTCCAAAATGGAGTTTAAAACTGTTAAGGGAGGTAACTCATGAGCATTATAGGTAAAGTCGGCAATAAATCACCAAAAGTTAAAGCTTTAAATTACAGTCTGCATATAATCTTGATAATTGGTGCTTTAACTATGATATATCCTTTTTTATTAATGATTTCCTTTTCCTTTAAAAGTGCTGTTGACAGTACAAATCTCCAGTTGATACCTGCCTTTATCCATAACGAAGAAGAACTCTATAAAAAATATATGGAAAGCAGATTTAATGAGGAAAGTAGTCGCTTAATGGATAATTATCCGGGAGAATGGATTTCATTTGCAGAGGTAACCTTGCCAGAATCAGCAGATGAAAAACTCTATCACGATTGGAAAGAATTCCTGCAAAATAACAAAGATAATTACGGAGTATATCATTATTATATCGCAGAGCATTACGGCAGAGGGATTTACCCCTATGCTCAAAGGCTTTACAGAAATGCACTCAGACAAGAAAATGATAAGGACCTGTCCAAATTTAACAGGAAATATAATACAGGGGCTAAAAGCTGGGAAGAAATTGTAGTAGAAGAAAAAGAGATTTACCGTAGAAATTTTGTTAGTTCTACAGACGGATATCTCGGTAGATTTAGAGAGTTTAAAGAAAAGTCACCTTTGTGGATGAGATATTTCGTTAATCCTGATGGAGCCTTTGTAAATAACGAACTTATCCCTGCCTATGGTGGAGACCTGAACGCATTTAACAAAGACAATCAGACTAATTATACTCACTGGAATCAAATTTTTTTAAGTACAAATGTACCGGAGAATGACACTCCATTGAGAAAAGCCTGGATTCATTATGCTAAAGAGGTCTTGAATATCAGGTTTATCAGGATTGAAAAAGAAGCAGAACCTGCCTTTCAATATATGCTCAAAGAAAAGTATGATACCATAGAAACTCTCAATAAAACCTGGCTAACAAAATTTACAAGTTTTGACCAACTGCTTATCCCGGAAAGGATACCGGACAGCGGTGCAATGATTGAAGATATGACCTTCTTTATCCAAAATATCGCAAGCCCCGAACACATCCTTATCCAAAATATAGCTCATGATTTCAGAGAATATCTCACAGAAAAATACTCTCGAGATTATAGTAAAACAAGATTTCCGACAATAGAACAAGATTATTTTAGTTTTGCAGAAAGAAAAGGAGCAATCAGAAGGGAATTTCTCTGGAGAAATTATGCAATGGCTCTAGATCAAATGCTATCTGATGCAAATTCTTTGAGAAATACAGGTGTTTATGTCTTTTTATCTATATTATTGGCAATCTCTGTAAATCCATTGGCAGCCTATGCCTTGAGTAGATTTAAGCCACGATTTAGTTATCAGTTGATACTTATCTTTATGCTGACAATGGCTTTTCCGGCAATGGTGATGGGTATTCCTAACTTTTTAATGTTAAAGCGACTAGGAATGTTAAATACTTTTTGGGCATTGGTGTTACCTGCGGCAGCAGACGGTTACTTTATATTTTTGTTAAAAGGCTTTTTTGACAGCCTGCCTCGTGAGTTATATGAAAGTGCCAGCCTCGATGGAGCAGGGGAATTTCGGATGTTTTGGCAATTTACCCTTTATCTCAGTAAACCAATCTTAGCTGTAATTGCCTTAGGTGCATTTAACGCTGCTTACAGAAATTTTATCTTTGCCTTTATTGTTTGTCAGGATCAGTCAATGTGGACTCTGATGGTACATATCTACGAACTTATGCAAAGAGCCAGCAGTGGTGTAGGTTATGCAGCCTTAGTAATAGCCTCAATCCCGACACTGGCAGTCTTTATCTTCTTTCAAAATATAATTATTGAGGGCATTGTCATCCCTATGGAGAAATAAAAAACTTTCGAAATACAACTAATCTTTAAGGGACCTCCAGGTTGGTTTTCCCTCTTGGAGGTCCCTTGTAGATTGCATGCTCTATCTATGATGTTGAAAGTTCTACAAGCTGAAAGCTTCTAGTTTTCTAAAATATTGGTTATCTATCACTTAAGTTTTATATGATATTTAATGTGTATTTTTTAAAAGTATTTTGTCAAGCAGATTTTTTTCACGCGAGGTTGCGAAGGAGTTTTAACGCGGATTTAGCAGATTACACGGATTTTTTTACGCGATGTCCGTGTTAATATACTTCAATATAAAGGTCTCATAACCATAGGCTTCAGAGACTATCTAAAAATGTTAAAAACTTCAAAAACTGGAACCCTGACGGCTGGGCTGAGCAAAACTTGCATATTGCCAAAAAATTATTCGTACCAAATATATTAT
>CAZJNG010000228.1:0-4821 GCA_964547265.1 uncultured Candidatus Cloacimonadota bacterium
TACAGGTAATAAAGGAATCTCAATATCAGGCACAGCTCCATTTAACTCCATATTTTGCATATTCATCCTAAACCAAGCAGAAGATGGCATTCTCATACTAGAACCATCCATAAAGCTAACAGAACCTGTACCGATTACAGAACCACTAGTAGGCATACCAATAACTGTTCCTAAGTTTAAATCTCTAAACAACACTCCAAAGATCTCAGCATCAGAAAATGAATCTTCATCTATAAGACAAACTATTGGTTTTTGGTATATATTGTGTGGAGTTGGTCTAGGCTCTATTCCGTAATACCTGGAATAAGTATAAGCATTCTGTGATCTGATAATAATATCAATCAAGTCATCATGAATATTACCACCTCCATTACCTCGAACATCAATTATCATAGCGTCAGTATTAACATTTACAGCCAAGAAATCTTGTTCAAATTTCCTGAGACTGACTTGATTCATTCCTTGAATATGCAAATATCCTATTTTTCCATTTGTAGCATTTTGAACTTTTTGATATCTCTTTAAAATTTTATCCTCATATTGCAATTGATACTGTTCTCGAGCAGAAAGCCCTTTAACTTTAGCCATGACTTCGCCTTGAGAAGTTTGAAATCTTAATGTTAGATAATCTCCTAATGTATTAACAAATAATGGTGTTAAATCGGTTGTTGCATAGACAGGCTCATCATTTACCGACAGAAGAATATCATTAACTGATATTCGATAAGTTTGATATAACTCTGAACCATGATAAATTTTTTTTATCCTTAAACCAACAGGAAGTCTTTCTGAATAATCCGGCACAAACCCTGCGTATACACGATCAAAAAATTTCATTTCATTTTCTTTGCGAGGATAATAACCGGTGTGTGATGCATTTATGCGACCTATCATTTCATCAATAAGTTTTTTTAATATTTCAGGTTCTAAAACACTGTCAATATGTGGTAAAAATTTATTATACAAAGCCTGCCAATCTTGATTATGCATCTCAGGGTCATAAAAATTATGTCCAAACTTTGCCCAAACTTGCTCAAAAATTTCCATATTTAATTTATAAATGTCATAATTATAAATATATTCAAAGGTTATAAGATCAGTCTTTTTTGATTTTATATCAAGTTTATGAAGGTTATTGTTTAAGACATAGTAAATTGTATTCTTTTCTTGATTGACCAAGTGAGAGGATACATTACCTCTAAAATTAAACACATCTTCCTTTTTAGAACCGTCAAATTTTATTTTTTTCAAAAAATGATTATTATTGTTTCTCTGAATATAAAATAATGTTGAGTCTGTTGTTGTAAACAGAGGATAGCAAAAACCTTCATCATTTACTATTTCTTTTGTCCTGGAATTGAAGTTTTCAAAACTAATATCCCAATCTTTAGGTGTTTTGTCAACAAGCTTTGAATTATTTGTTGTATTTTTTAAAATATTATTCCAATTATCTTCTTTTTTATCAGTTTCCGATATAAGGTTGACTACATTAATATTCCAACCGTTATTATAGAATAATTTTGATTCATCATCACTAATCAGAAGGTTTCCTATATATTTTGTACTATAATGAATATCATAATTTCTGTTTGTTTTATTATCCTTAATTCTGATAGTTCTGTTCCAGTTCTTTGAGTCTAAAAGTGTATAAATTTCTTTATTATATTTTGGTGATTTTTTAGGGAAAGATGCAATATTTTCACCCGAAGCAATGTCTGAAATCCTATTATTTCTATCTATTTTTGCAAATAATAATCTTTCATTCCCTTTATCATAACGAATAAAAAGTTCTCCATCATCATTTTTAGCCAATGATTGAATATACTTGTCTTCAGACCATTTAACTAATCTCTTACTATAATCATCTCTGTTGACATTAACAATATCATTGATGTTGAGTTTATAAAGCTTAGGAATACCTTTATCATGAGATGTATAATAAATAGTTTCGTTATCATCCATAATAACTATATTTTCAATACCTTTTTGATTGTTAGTAAGTTGCTTGACATCTCCCCCATTCGCAGGAATAGCAAACAAATCATATTTATGTGAAAAGACAATCAGTTTTTGGTCTTTAGAAATGTAAAAATTTGAAAGCTCATTTTTAAATCTTGATATGCTTTCATTAGAGGGCAGATTATCCTCCAAGATATCAACAATCACCTTTTCAGCTATATTTTTATCAGGATCCCATCTCCAAATTTCATTAAAATACTCAAACACTATCCTATCATTTTCGTGAGCAATAGAAATATCTCTGGGCGACCACTCTGTAAAATCAGTCAACCAAACCCTAGTGCTATCATTAAAATCATCCATATAGCAAAGCTGAAAATTAGTACTATCTGAGGCTAAAAAATAAATTCTGTTTTCATTAACTTTTGAAAAGACGGGATACCTTTCAGTTAAAGCTGTATCTGTTAATCTTGTAAACTCTGCGTTTTTAATATAATATAACCATAAATCTCCATTATGAGAACCTTGATATGCCATTCTGTAAGGATACCCTCTTCTATTAAAAACTATATATTCTCCGTTTCTTGATACAGATGCAAAAGACTCAGCTACTTCAGTTATTTCTACAGGTCTTAAACCATTAAAATCATATTTAACAAAAAAGCTTTCTTCTCCGGGATGGTGCATTACACCAAGCATACTTAATGAAGAATAATTACCCTTATCATTTGGAAACCAATCACAAAAGGTAAATTCTTCTTTTGTAATCAGTTCTGATTGTCCACCTATTGTAGGAATTTTATAAAAATAAGCTCTTCCATCCCTGTTGGAATGAAAAGTTATCCATTGCCCATCAAGTGAATATGCAGGCCTATAGACATTCCCCTGTCTGGAAGTCAACCTTCTGGCAATGCCCCCTTCATAAGGCACCTCCCATAAATCATTCATATAAACAAAGCATATCAATTCACCATCGGGAGATATTGCCGGATCATCCAAAAAGAATGGTTCATAAGCAAATATCATACTGATTATCGTGATAAACAGGAATAAGTTAATTATTTTTTTCATAAGACCGCCTTTATATTTTTATTATAGTTTAATGCATTTTACATGCCAACAATAAAATCCTTAGTATTGCTCGAAATTATTAAAAATCTATTATTTTTTCCGATAAAAAAAGAATCACTATTGCTCATTTTTGTATCTAATCCAATCTTCATGAGTATTAATATTGAAGAAAGATTTTGAGTATTTAAGGGGATATTTCCAGTATACAGACTTAACTTCCTGAAAGAAATTTTTTATCCTTAAATCATTGTTTATAAGATTATTTTCTATATAATTAAGACAATTCTTTGAGTATATTGCATGTAAGGGTTCTATATTATCATCCATAATTGGCATTAACACATCAGGTCGATTGTGTTTCAAAAAATAAGCTAACTGTTCACTAATACATTCCTTGCTAATAAGGGGCATATCACATGCAAAGACAAATACATGACTTGTCTCTGAATATGATATTGCAGAATATATACCACCTAAAGAACCATAATTTGGTTTGATATCAGGCAAACAATTATCTCCCTCAAACAAATTAATTATCTCACTTTTGGCAGTTATAATTATTACTTTATAAAAAATATCTGCACAAATTGAATAAATTTTTTTAATTAAAACAGTATCATCTATTACTAGCAATGATTTTTCAGTAGGAAATCTTCTATTTTTTCCGCCGCATAATATGACTGCGGTTAATTCTGTTTGTTTCATTTTGATTTTCTACCAATTCATATTGAATATTATATGTTCTTTGTGAAAGTGCTTTCATATCAAAAGTTACAAAATAACTAATCATCAGCTCAAGTTCAACTTTATACATACCTGAAATGAGAATATAAGGATTTAAGTCAATACTAGCCTTATCAAACACCCTATTTATCTCACCTCCTGACCAATCATGACCTTGCAACCCTTGATTAAAACTTATGACTTGACTATGAGTATTAATTGTCTGTCTTGAATTTTGATGCGAAATATCCTGAGAACGATTAATCACCGGTTTGATGTAGATTCCATCAATATAATTTGGACATGTAACGACTAAATCATAGGCTTTATCAATACTTTTATCAATAGAAATATAAATCTTTTGCACTAAATGAGAATTTTCCCAAGAGTTTGAAAAAGAATTAAATACCCAGTATTGACTTTCATTGTTTTCAATCGGATATGTTTGAATAATATTATTTTCCATCTTAACTTCTTGAATATTGTTAGATTCAAAAAGCTGATCTGTTTGAGGAATTTTCTTTAAAGTCTGTTCTTTACTCTGAGCAGGTTTCCTTGATATTTTATCTGCTTCTTTTAATCGAAGAGTGTTTGAATATAAACTTACTATAGATAACAATAAGAACAAGCTAAATATTTGTCGCATTTGAAATTCCTGCTAATTGTCCGCATGCACCATTTATGTCCTGTCCTCTGCTTTTTCTTAAAGTGATTGCTGCTGATAAATGATGTAATTTGTGAATAAAACTTTCAACTTGCTCATCTGTTGGTGTTTCCCACTCAAGTCCTATGACTTGATTCCATTTTATCAAATTGATTTTGCATGATATATCACCACAGAATTTATTTATTGCTTTCACATCTTCATCGCTCATATTAAAATTTGCTATCATTATATACTCAAAGGTTATCCTAAACGAAGTTTTTTTTCTGAAATAAAATAATGCTTTTTTAAGTTCGTCAAGATTATATAATTTATTAACCGGCATAATTATATCTCTGTTTTTATCTATAGCGCTATTAAGAGAGACAGCTAACTTAACCTTAATACCTGAATCAGCTAATTGT
>CAZJNG010000229.1:0-4795 GCA_964547265.1 uncultured Candidatus Cloacimonadota bacterium
ACAAAACTCAAATGATGTACTTAAAAGTGAATATTTTCCTTACATAATTTCGTTTAATAAAGGTAGATTATTAATTGATGAACTTGAAAAGAATAACCTGCCGGACTTACCTGAATGGTATAATGACAGAAGTCTTGAACTAAATGAAAAATCAACTAATTACAAAAGATTTGTTATAAAACTTATCAAAGGAGAATTAAAATGATATATCTTTTAATGATTGGAACTTTTGCAATAGCTTTATTTACCTCATTTATTGTTGCTGCCTTTTTTAATAAACCAATTAAAGGTATTCTAAAAAGAATCATAAACGAGGATCTCTTTATCGCTTGGCATAAATACATGATTTTTGCAATTTATGTAGTTGGAGTATCATCAGGAGTCAATATTTGGAATCTCGAAAGATATCTTAATCCTGAATACTATAGTCCTGACAAAACAGAAATTCTAAACCTTAACATGGCAAGATGGATATTAGAAATGTATAGAGCAATCATAGGTTCTTTATCAGGATTAGCATGGTTATTGTTAGCATTTTTTATCATCTGTCTGGTAATTATTGCCTTTAAAAAGAACGACAAAGGCAAATTATAAATAATCGGAGAATATATGACAAATCAAACCAATAAAATAATTATCGATACTAGAGGGCATGAATGTCCTAAGCCAATCATAATGGTTAAGAAAAGTTTTAATCAACTAAATACTAATTCTATATTAGAAATATTAACAGATAATCAGATTTCACTTGAAAACCTGTTAAGGTTTTTAAAAGATAACGGCTTCATGATAGAAGTTATTTGCAGTACAAATTTCTGGATAATAAATGCCCATGCTTCAAATACTATACCTGAATCTAATAATCTAAATGTTAAAGAATATTGTTCAATAACAACACCACAAAAAACCATTTCCAATACTGGCATTGTCATTAAATCTGATCAGATGGGCTTAGGTTCTGAAGAACTAGGTAAAGTCCTGTTAAAAGGATTTTTAAATACAATCTCAGAAAGTGATTTACTCCCTAGTCAGATAATTTTTTACAATAGTGGAGTTTTACTTTGTCAAAATAATTCTCCGGTAATAGAACATTTAAAAAAACTAATTTCTAACAATGTAAAGATTATTATCTGCGGTACCTGTGTAGATTACTTTGGAATAAAGGATAATATTAACATAGGCACAATCTCAAATATGTTTAATATTTGTGAAATACTAAACTCAGCAAACAAAATAATTTATCCGTAACAACAATTTATGAGTTAAAAGGAGTTTAAATGAAAAAAACAAGCAGTTTATTCTGTCTGGTACTTTGTACCTTTATTCTTATATTATCTTGTTCGTCAAAAAATGATAATCAGATATCTCTTGATGAAAAGATAGGTCAAATGCTAATGTTTGGCTTTCGTGGAACTGTAGCGACAGATGAATGGATTCAAACCTTTTCACAACAAATACTTGATTATCATATCGGTGGTGTTTTAGTTTTATCATATAACATTCAATCTCCTACACAGCTTGACTCTTTAATTACTCATTTTCATAATGTAAAAAAGTATCAAGAAACTCTCTATGCTATAGACCAGGAAGGCGGAAGAGTTCAAAGATTACATCCGAATAAGGGCTTTACAGGTTTTCCTTCTGCTCAATATACTGCTGAAAATCTTAGCTTGTCAGAAGCTTATAGTAATTATCTTAGTTTAGCAAGAGAATGTAAAGACTATGGTTTTAATCTAATATTAGCACCTGTTGTTGATGTTAATGTCAATCCGGAGTCTCCGGCTATTGGTAATCTGGAAAGAAGTTTTTCAAGCGACCCGCAAGTAGTCACAGAATACGCTTCTGTTTTTATTCAAGCCATTAAAGACATTGGACTACTTAGCAGTCTTAAACATTTTCCCGGTCATGGAAGTGCTACTGCTGATTCTCATCTGGGAATGACTGATATAACTGAAACTTGGTCTGAAACTGAATTGATACCGTATAATCTTTTATTAGAACGAAATCTTGTTCAATCAATAATGTCTGCTCATGTTTTTAATACAAACTTTGATTCCGAGTACCCTGCTTCCCTGTCAGAAAATTACATTACTAATTTACTAAGAAATGATATGCAATATGATGGCGTAATTATTACAGATGATTTACAAATGGGTGCAATACTTAATTATCATACTCTTGAAGAAATTATTATACAATCAATAAACTCAGGTAGTGACATTCTCATCTTCTCTCAGTATTTTGAACCCAATATTGAACTTCCGGCAATTGTACATGGTTTAATAAGAAAGGCAGTAAATGATAAGATAATCAGTAAAAACAGAATTAATCAATCTTATCAAAGGATAATGAACTTTAAAAGTCAGATTAATTGAGTATGCTTTAGAAGAAGTATTACAAAAATACCCGGACGCATTGTCCGGGTTTAACTTTAAATCCGGTCATAAAATTAATTTTTATTTCTTAAGAGCTTTTATTAATTTTTCTGCTTCTTCTGCTGTAATTGTGTTTTTTTCTACCATATCGAGAATTTTCAATATTGCAATATTTTCGTTTTTATCGAAATATTTATTCCATTTAGACGGTTTTTCTTCTGAATGGCTATATACATTAAAATTCTTATCTTTAAAATGTTTTGATAGAGGACTAATTTTTTCAGCAACATCATTTATGATATTTTTTGCTTTTTCAAAAATATCTTCAATATTGTCTTTTGTAACCTGATTTTTAATTTGATCAACAAGTTTAGTTATTCTGTCTTGATACTTTTGAGCTTCTTCTCCTGAAACCTTTTCTTTAAGTTTCGACAAAGTACTGTTTAATGACTGTAATACATTATCTATGACTTCTTTAGCACTTTCAGCAGTCTTGCTTTTGGAAAGTTCTTTAAGTAATTCTTCAGCCTTTTTAATTTCTCTTTCCAAAATCTTGTAAAATATATTTTCATCACAATTTAATTTAATATCACCATGTGTTGTCTCAGCATTAACAGTAGAAAGATCATCTCCATAATTCACAAAAAAATGATTTTCATCAATAATCGTCTCTACAGCTTCATCAACTTCAAGATGATTAACTATATCGCCGTATAAAGTTTTTAAATCGAGATTTATATGAACCTCATCCGGTAAAACAATCTTAATATCACCGTTAGAAGACTTTAATTTTATGTCTTTACAGGCATCGTTATCAATTTTAAAAACTATATCACCATTTACAGATGACAAAATAAATTGTTCGTGATCATCATAGATTACTTCACTATAAATATCACCATTATTTGATTTGCAGTAAATCTTCTTAAAATCACAATCTAAGACCTTAACATCTCCATTATCACTTGATAAGTCAAGTTCAATACCAACACCTTGTTTCACCTTAATATCACCGTTTACTGAGCTTGCCTTGATGAGATTTAAAGGATTTATAAGTTTAATGTCTCCATTATTTGTAAATATTACAACTTCACCTGCATTATCAATTTTGACACTGCCATTAGTAGATTTTGTGTTAATTTTTCCTTTAAGGTTTTCAATACTGATGTTTGAATGTATATTCTCAATATACAGAGTATCACCTTGCGAAAAAGCAATCTCAGGCACTTCGATTAATAATTTTGCCTTTGCTATGCTTTCAAAATTAAATTTTTCTCTGATATCTGATTCATAAGCATTAAAACTTAAATATCGCTTTTCTTTATCATGCTCCAATTTTCCTTCGAAAGGAATTACCATATCTTCTGCTTTACCGGAAAAACTACCTGAAATTATTAATTCATTATTTTCTGAAGGTTTAATAATGATGTCAAAAATATCGGTATTAATACAAATTTCACATCCATCTGTCAACTCAACATTTTTACAGAAATTTTGTTCATAGCTTTTCATTTTACTTCTCCTTCTTTTTTTTGCTAATTTTATCAATTGCCTCTGAAATATTGATAAAACCATTTTCTAATTCATCCAATACATTGATTATTGAATCTTTTTTGTTTTTCACATCAATATCCTGTAATATTTTAATTAATTCATTGATCTTGTTCTTTACTGTCGGATAAGAAATTTTTAAACGATTTTCTACTTCTCTGATATTTCCTTGTGCAAGTATAAAAATTCTTACAAACTCTAACTGCTCCGAACTTAACCTGTTAAATACTGAATTTTGAAATTCCCCTTTAATACTTGTGTGACATTTTGGACAAGCGTATTCCTTGATCAGCAATTTTGAATCACAAACAGGACAAATGTCTAAACTCTTTTTTATCATTTCTATCCTCCTTAAATACAATTTAAATATTTAAATAAATTTGTCAAGAAAAAATTAAAAAATTTAATCAATATTTAAAATATTCAATAATTACTAAGGATTATTAAGCCATTTATAAGGATTATGAAAATATACTAAACTTATCATAATCTGTAAACATTTAAATCATTTTTAACCTCATCTCACCAATAAAAAAAGCGGGATTTCTCCCGCTCGTAATATTTGAATATTTGATTATGTTATTTTACAATAATCATTTTTTGAACACTATGGAATGTCGGGCTAGATAACTGATAGAAATAAATACCTGTTGCACATGCACGATTTGTATTGTCTTTACCATCCCAGTTGATTGAAGTATTACCTGATTTAATTCCGTCAAATTGTTTTACTAACTGACCTTTAACATTAAATATCTTAAGAGCAGCTGTTTCGCCATCCTTTACCTTAACATCAAAAGTAGCATTTGAATTTGCTCTCATTGGATTTGGATATACATTAGTTATTGCAGTAAGTGAAGGTAAATAAA
>CAZJNG010000230.1:0-4794 GCA_964547265.1 uncultured Candidatus Cloacimonadota bacterium
GTCAGCATCTTCTAAAAGCTCTTTTATTTTTTTAATTACTTTCATCTTTATCAAAGACACCTCCATTATCATATTAAAAAAACATTAGCATTAGTTTTAATTATTGTCAATGAAAATCTTGACTTTTTTTATTAATTTATTCAACAAGGATTTCGAGCGATTATTTTAAGCATTTATTGTGAACGAAGTGAAGCAATTTGAAATCATTGTCACATTTTTTAGAGTTTTTTTTAAAAATTAGTGTTCTACAAGCATCATTGCTAAGTATAATTCTGCATAAAATAATGTTTGTCAGTAAATTAAGCATCAGAAAGACAGATGTTCTTACAAGCATGTTTAATATTATTGGATAGCCTTTGATTCCGGTCAACAACAAGGGACCTCCAAGAGGGAAAAAGCATCTTGGAGGTCACTTAATGTTCACTTAAAAATATAATGTGATTTTGACAAATTAGATTCTGCGAAAAACACACAATCATTCTATGAGTTTCAAGCTTGTAGGATTTATTAAGAATTGATAAATCGTATTTTATTATTTTTTAACATATAATCGATGATGCTCGCACAACTCAACTTTTCACAGTCTCATTAATGACTTGCTGATGTGAAGCTTTAAGAATAATATTCTTTTACTTTTTCTAAATTATCTAAAACTTCATCAATTAACTCTTGAGGTTCTATAACTTTGACAAGGTTACCGTAAGAGAAAACAAATTTTTTGATTTCTGAGATAGTTATATTGGGTATTTCCATCTGCAGATTTTTGTTATCCAAAACTCTTAATTTTTGTTTACGATACCATATCCGTTCAGCAATGTATGGAGCTATATCACTTTTAAACTCCAGTACAACCTTATAGCTCTTTTCCTTGTAATTGCCAAAGGCATTTTCAAAGAATTTATCCGGATTAAACTTAACCTGTAAAGGAGGAGTATTAAGAACTTCAATCTCAATAATTCTGTTTAAGGCAAATAGTAGCGTAGCTTTCTTTTTGTCTGAATAAGCTACCAGATAGACATTATTTTGATAAATTTTTAAGCATAATGGAGACAGGAAATGTTCTTTCATCTGCTTAGAAATAAGGCTTTTATACTTTACATATACCTGTTTGTAATTGAAAAGAGCATTGACAACATCTGAAATATTCTTTAACATCAAATCATCATACTCAAAATAAGAACTCGTATCAGGCAAGATAAAATTCCACATCTTTTTGTAAAAATTGGAGTATTCCTGAGGTATTTGAGACTGGAGTTTTTTAAAACTGTCCTTGATATACCCGTCAAGATAAGATTCTAATGGAAATGACATCTTGTAAATCAACAACAAAGTCATATATTCCTGAAAGTTAAAGACTAAACCGGGAAATTTATAATGAGGCATCATATAATAAAAAACCTGACACTCCCTGTATTCATCAATCTTATCATAAATAGGAAAACCACAAGACGAAAGATTAGTTATATCCCTCTCAATTGTCTTTTTAGAAACATTAAACTCCTCAGCTAACTCTCTCTTAGAGATACCTCTGTTTTGATAACTTTGCAGTTTTTGCAGTATCATCCACTGTCTGTATAAAGCTTGATTTCTCATTTTTCATCCTCTTTAGTATATAAAAACTCTTGTAATATCTTGTTTGTTTCTATTCCTTCCTGCAAAAAGAAGAAAAGACAGTCATAAGCCCTTGTCATACCTACATATAAAAGCTTTACTGCTACCATAATTTTTAGTCTTTCATTATCATATTTTAGTTTTAATAAATCCTTTTCAATATCAGTTAAAATTACTACTCTAAATTCTAAACCTTTGGCAGAATGTAAAGTAGAAACCTTGACAGCATTCTTTTTATAATGAGCATCATTACTTTTAATATACACGGCAGGAACATTTTCTTCGCTTAAAGCCTCGACCAGCTTTTCCACCCTTCTTGATGGAGCAAAAATAGCAATATCCGAATAATCAACACCTTCCTCAATACATAAATACTCTATCAATCCCTTTAATTTCTGTATCTTTTCTTTACCCTGATAATATACTCTTTGAACTTCCTTGCCTTGTCTCCCACAACTGATTGGCTTTTTCCATGGTACATTAAACATAGAGCTTAACCTGTGTGCTTCCTCTAATATTTGCAGGGTGTTGCGGTAGTTCTTTTTTAAGATTAAGACATTTTGACCGTAAAATGGTAAACTCACATCAGACCAACTGAATGACTTTCTGTAAATTGCTTGTTTATAATCACCTGCAAAGACTACAAGAGAAGTTTTATCCTTTCTCAAATATGAGATAATCTTGATAATCACCGGTGCTAAGTCCTGCACTTCATCAGTAAATATTGCATCATATTTAAAAGGAAAACCTGATTCCTTTATCAAAGGTAACATCTTAATCAAGAGAGTCTTATAGGTAATCAGCTTGTTTTCATCAAGGTAACTTAGAAATTTCTGATATACCGACCAAACAAGTTTGCGTTGATTTTTGCCCAGCCTTTTGTCTGTACCATTTCTTTTACAGCTTAAATATCTGCTTTCATCTGAAATACCGAACTCTAAGATAACCTCGTCAATTTCCTTTTTCAGAAAGAAGTTTAAATCATTATCTGTTTGAAAATTCATTATCCTTGCATTGCCTGTATCATAAAAATCAGCAAACATATCATACATATTGATTGATTTATTTTCTAAGAGTTCAAAGTCTGTCAGGTACAAGCCCGATAATTCTAAGATATATTCATAAATACCGTATATCCTGAGGTTTGAAACTGCCTCACCGGTCAAGTCTTCCACCGCTTCCTTAATCATATTGGCAAGTGAAAGATTGTAAGTGAATAAGATACATTCCTTTTCCGGATTGGCTTCAGCATAATAAATCGCCTTGTAAATCAATATAGTTGTTTTGCCCGAACCTGTCTCACCTCTCAATAAATATGAACCCTTAAACTCTAAATCAACAATCCTTTCCTGATAATCATCAAGATGTATCATCAATTTCTCTTTAGAACCCTTAATAAAACCAAGCAAATGAGCCTCATCCATTGCAGACAATAGAACATTCTTTGGCATTTTTAAATACTGTGTGAGCTTAAATCTGCATATCTCATCAATACAGGATAATTCCCATAATGACATTTCATTTGTTTTTCTTAATTCTGCTATCTGATAGTCAGTCAACGAAAGATGAGTTTGCAGGAATTCATCAGAAAGATTACCGGCAAAAACCTTTGTCTTTTCTTTTATTTCATTCTCTTCTCGTTCACTTAAAAAATTTGCGGTAACATCAAATAACTCACCATTTAAAATCTCATCTTCCTTAGACACATTATCAAAATAACGGTCAGCCTCCTCCTCTATTTTATGATCAGGTCCTAAACCCCAGATTATCAGCCGGTTGTTCTTTCTGAAATATAAAAGACGACCACCCTTACGACCGGCAATATCTGAAATCCATAAGCCATTTATGGCTAATGACCTAAACTTGTGATCATTTGAACGAGGAGATTCTCGTAATTCTAAAACTGTTCGCCTGGCTGCAGTGATAAATTTTTCACTCATACCACTATAGACTGCCTGATTTTCTTTAAAACGAGAAGATGGATAAAAAACCGGTAACATAATGCTCCTTAATTAGAATAGAGCCGGAGGCTCGATACATATATAACGACGGGCGTAAGCCCGGCGATTAAGCCAATCAACATGAGATAGCTCCGTAGGAGCGACACTACTACACATCATCAAACAAATACTCTTCTTTATACTTTATTTCACAAGCTTTGAGGATATCGGCAAATTCATCTTTAAATAACTTTACCTTATGATGTTCTTTTTGATTCTTAATGTACCTAACTACCTTATCTATTTGTGAATGACTTACAGAAAAAACACCATATCCATCTTGCCACTTAAATTTTCCTGATGCCCATTTTTGTTCATTTACATATCTTGATGAATTAGATTTGATAACTCTGACAAAATCTGATGAACAACAGTCTGTTCTCTGATTTACCAGTAAGTGGATATGATTTTTAGTACCGTTTATAATGATAAGTTTTTGATTTTTATTTGTAATTATTCCTGATATATAAGCATATAAATCAGATTCCCAGTCCGTACTAATCAAACTAATCCTGCCATCAACAACAAAGATGTAATGCATATAGATTTGAGAAAATGTATTAGCCATAGATTCTCCTTTTTTGTGTCGCACCTACGGTGCTTATTTGTGTGGGAGGTATTTCTTCTCCGGGCTTACGCCCGTAGTTATACATATATCGCCTCTCTGAGGCTGGTTTATTGTAGTTTGCTTTGAATTCTAGTACTCCGGATTTACACTTGTAGCGATACATATTCAGTCTTTCAGAGGCTTTTAGGATGTTATCAATCAGAGACGGAGGCTCGAAACATTTGTAACGACGGGCGTAAGCCCGGCGATAAAGCCAAAAAATAGAGAATAGCTCCGTAGGAGCGACACAGATATTTTTCACTTCTTTTGAGCTTCTTTTCGCATCTTAAACATAAGGGCATTAAACTCTTCTGTCATATTTTTATTAGCTTCTGCATAAGCTGTTTTATCAAGTAAAAAGGCTTCAAAATTTTTCTGTTTAAGTTCTTTTAGTGATTGCAGGGTATCTTTGGCTATTATATCAGAAAGGTTTTTATTGGAAGTGAAAGTAACAATGTGTTCTATTTGTTCTTCATACCAGTCCTGAGCCCAGCGAACAATAAAGAGTCTTGCTTCGTTTGTTTCAAGGTCAAAGATTACATCCTCGATTTTACTTCTGAAATTAGACTGAATATT
>CAZJNG010000231.1:0-4729 GCA_964547265.1 uncultured Candidatus Cloacimonadota bacterium
CTGCTGTTCTTTTTACCACAGCACCATCAGGAGCAAGATTACCTTTTAAAATTGTAATTGACAGTATTTCAACCAATAACATCTCTATCTGTTACAATGATTTGATGAATAATAAATATCTAACAATCAATACAATACAGAGTTCACTATTATATGATAACATACTGGAAACGACGATATACATTAATGATGTAGCTTTCATTAATCCGGATTTGTATATCGAACAATTAAGTACTGCTCTTAAAGTTGAAAATGAAATTGTATCTATAAATCATTTTGATGTTTTTACTACTTCATCAATTATAAGCATTGAAGGCTATGCAAACTTTGAAAACCTACATGAAGGCAATATTACTCTTATACTAAATCCCATGAACTTTGATGATTTTTCTGACATTTTTTCCCTACCTTCATCAGATGAACCTTTAAATATTAAAGCAAATTTTATTCTTAATCCTGATAAAATAAATTCAACATTATCTATCATTCATAAGGAATCCAATATCCGACTAAACAGTATTGTTTACCATAAAGGCAATATAAAAGATTTTAATCCGACAATAATTGACAGATATCAAGCTGACATCGACTTACAAAATTTTCAACCATTACAATATATTGCAAATAACTCACACTTTTTGCTTAGCGGAAATATTAAACTAAAAGGTAGCGGAACAGCATTAGATATACTTAACCTAGACACTCAAATTAACATAAATAATCTAGAATTCAATGAGTTAAAAATTGACTCACTCGCTATATTCAGTAACATAAAAGATGTTTCTTTAAATAGTGATATTCATTTAACGATACTTGACAACAAAAAAGATATTGCATCTAAACTCAATGCTGACATACAAATAAATGATTACCTTAACCGACAAGAGTATTTCATGAAATTCGCTACAAAGAATTTTAACATCGGACACTTATTTAAAGATTTCTCTTCTGATTTAAATCTTAATGCAGATATTCAAGGACAAGGTTTTAACCTTAATGAACTTTCTGCTGATGCTAAAATAGAAATACTTGATTCAATAGTTTACAATCAAGATATCAATAAACTCTTACTTGAGTTGACATATCTCAATAACATTCTGACCATTGATAAACTAGATTTACTAAACAAAGATTTCTTTCTTAACCATACATCTAAATTAACAAAAAATGAATTATTAAAATCAGAGACAAAAATAAATATCAATGAATTTCAATCTGTTGCGGACATATTGGATATAACTGCGAATATTGAAAACCTAGACTTTAAAGCATTCTTATATCTGAATGCTCAAGGTAAATGGGATAGTCTTTCAGGCTATTCATTATTAAAGATAAATGATTTCATTTACAATAATATAAGTATAGAAAACATTGAGAATTATATACACCTTAACAATTTAAAAACAATGGATATGTATTCTAATCTAGAGATTAACAATATTTCAGAAAATTCCGGTAATATTGTATTTTCAGATAAGGTTAATTTTAAAATATTTTTAGCGAATAACAATGGCAATTTAATTCTTGAAGCAAATAAATCTTTACCGGACAAATCTTCTTCAATCTCTGACAATTATAAGCTTATACTAGATTCAAACTTCTACATAAATAATGACTTTTCTTTGCTTAAAGCTGATATTCAACATATAAGCATAACTCATCCTGAAGTTGTTTGGGAAAACAAATATTCTCCAACAATAACTATCCAACCTCACAATATTAGCCTTAACAATTTCAATCTTTTTGCTGATGAACAGAGTATAATAATTCATAATCTAATAAAACAAAACAATCTTGTCAACCTTGATTTGAATATTATTAGTCTCAATATAGAAAACTTTCTACGCCTGATTGATGTTAAGCAAGACCTAAATGGCAAGGCAAACATAAAGACGAAAATCTCTCTTAAAAATAATCACTTATCAGAACTTTCAGAGAACATATTTTCATATCTTGATCTTGAGATTACAGATTTTAACTATAACAATATTACACTTGGCGACATTGATTTAAATACAAAAATTAATAATCACACTAAATCTACTATTATAAATCTGAACTTGATTAATAATCAAGAAAAACCTGCTTTTATCACAAAACTCAAAGCAGAACTTCCTTTAACCGACACAAACTTAAATAAAATTAATATTGCAAATGATAGAGACTTAAGCGTAAACCTCTCACTTAACAATATTAACCTGGAAAGATTTCAAGGAGTAATTCCACAGCCAAATCAATTAAAAGCTATGTTGGATTTCAATTTAAATCTAACAGGAACACTTAAATCTCCACAAACATCAGGAAATCTCTATCTTAACTCAGGGAGCTTTACCAACCATCAATTAGGGCTTAACTTTAACAACATAAACAGTGAAATTGAAATCAAGAACAATCAAGTAAATATCAATAATTTTTCACTCACAGGGAATAGAGGTACATTCATAACCAAAGGATTTTTCAAAACAAATATTAACGATAATGAAATTTCTCTGAAAAACACTGATATAGTTATGACAATGAATCGATTAGAACTTCTAAATTCAAAACTTTTGAAAGCTACACTATCTTCAAATATTAGTATTAAAGATAATGATCAAAATGAACTATACATAATAGGAAATATTACTTCTCAAGAAATCAGAATCTTTCTTGATGAAATATTAAAAATGAATAATCTAAGAACAGTTCCCGAACCCTTGTTAGTTAAAACATTCCAATCACTACAAAACACTTCTGATACTCCATCAGAAACAATCAATAATGAAAATGATTCTAAAAAAACCAAAAAAAATACATTTTTAATGCCTGCAATTCTATCTTCGATTAGAGTCATTTTACCTAGAAATGTTTGGATACTCGGTGACGATATTAATCTGGAATTAAGAGGAGATATATTAGTTACAGTTAACACTAAAAATACTCAGATAATAGAGCTTGATGGCAGTATTGAAATCAACAGAGGTTATTATCAGTTTTTAGGTAAAAGATTCTATTTTGAAGAAGGTAAAGCCTCTTTTATTGGTAGTGAACTTGATAATCCCGAATTAAACATCAAAGCAAATTATCATTTCAGAAACCCTTATGGAATTAAACAAACAATTTCTTTGCTCCTGTCAGGTACTGCTAAAAATCCTGTTATTAGCTTTACTCTTGACAATAATCAAATTGATGAGAAAGAGGCAATTTCACTAATTGTATTTGGTAGAGGTTCTGAATATCTCACTCAAAGTGAAGATCAGGCTGTTACTCAGAATACTAGTGAGTTGCAAACAGCAACTGCTTTATTAGCCGGTCAACTGTCAGGGCAACTAAGTCAACTACTACAAAGACAACTAAACCTTGACATGATTGAAATAAGTGGAGATAATCAATGGCAACAAGCTTCACTAACAGTTGGCAGGTATTTTGGTAATAATCTTTTTGTATCTTATGAAAAAGGCTTTGATTTTACTGACTTTAAAGCATTAAAATCTGATAAAATAAACATTGAGTATCAAATTAATAAATATCTCTTCCTGAACACCATTCAAGGTGCTAACAAAGAAAATGGTATTGATTTACTTTTTAAAATACAAAGCAATAAATAAAAGGAGTATGTAATGAAAATATTCTCTGTAATTGGACTGCATAATAGTGGAAAAACCACTTGCGTAGAAAACCTCATTAAATTTATCAAAAACAATAAAATGAGTGTCTCTTCCATTAAAGATATTCATCAAGAAAATTTTACAATGGAAAAAGATGGCAGTAACTCACAAAGGCACCTTAATGCCAGTAAATCTTATGTATTTGCAAGAGGAATAAATGAAACTTATCTGATCTGGAACAGACAACTAAGTTACAAAGAAATGTTATCTCATATCAGTACTCATTGGCTAATTGTTGAAGGCATGAAGGAAATAATTCTGCCAAAAATTATAGCTGCAAAAAACGAAGCAGAAATCGATGAACTTCTTGATGACACAGTATTTGCTATTACAGGAATCATTGCTGATAAAAACATCAAGACTTACAAAGGGATACCTGTCATAAGCTCTGTAAATGAAATAGATACATTAGGAAAATTAGTATTAGAAAAAGTGTTTGAAGCACTGTCTTTGGCAAAAGACGGTTATTGTGGGCATTGCGGTTTTAACTGTTATGAAATTACAAAAGATATACTCAACGGAACTAAACAAAGGAGCGACTGTGGTTTAAAAACAGGAACTTCAACAGATAAAACAGCTCCAATCAGCATTTACTTTAATGATGAAGAAATTGCAATTAATGATTGGGTACAACAAATAGCCTATGATATGCTTATTGGTTTTTGTCAAAATCTTAAAGGCTTCAAGCAAGGCGATAAAATTGAGATAAAGCTAAACTAGATATTTTTCTTGACAAAATATTCTTAATAAATTATGTTAGTAATTAGGTTTAAA
Organism: uncultured Candidatus Cloacimonadota bacterium; assembly: GCA_964547265.1. Lineage (GTDB taxonomy): Bacteria > Cloacimonadota > Cloacimonadia > Cloacimonadales > WRIO01 > JALNXV01. Next base: position 4,422 of record CAZJNG010000231.1, read on the forward strand.
TTATATTGGAGAAGGCTATGGTAACAAAAGCTCAAAAGCTTCGTTTAGCAGTGTTTTTGATTGTTGGTTTTATAATTTTAGTAGCAATTTTTACTATGCTATTAGGTTCAAAATTAGCAGAGAAAAGAGATTATTACACAATCATGTATGATGATTCCTCGGTAGCAGGGCTTCAAATTGGTGGAGCGGTTTTATACAGAGGTATCAGAATAGGCAGAGTAGAAGATGTTGCTATTGATAAAGAAAATATCACTAACATTATTGTAACAATTAGCATTAAAGAAGGAACCCCAATAAAAGCTGATCAA